>JAFDAE010000173.1 GCA_019314005.1 Deltaproteobacteria bacterium
ACTCGCTCAGCACCGGCTTGTCGATATCGTTGTAGATGAAGAGAAGTGCAGTGGATGCGGGACATGTACCGAGGTCTGCTGGTTTGGCGTCCCCAAGGTGGTGGATGACTGTTCGGTCATCGATGGGCCGGAGTGCATGCGCTGTCTAACCTGTCTTTCTAATTGCCCGGAAAACGCCATCTCACTCCTGCACAGGGAACGACTTGGGGACGGCCTGGCATCAGCGGCCATGGGCGTACTGTCCACCTTTAACCACGGCAAGGTGTCATTTATCACCTTTGCCAAGGATATTGTAGAACTCTGTGATTGCCTGCCGCTCGTGAGTCCTGTAGTTACTCCTGATTTAGGAATATTTGCCGGTTTTTCTCCCCTCAGTGTAGACGCATCGATTCTGAACCAGGTCGATTACAACCATTTGAACACGATTCACGAAACAGATTGTTTTAGACAAATCCACACGATCAAGGAACTCGGGTGTCCGGGCACGGACACGCCGGACGTTATAGAAGTTGGACAAGAGAAGTAATGGGAACTCTTGTGCAAAACAAGAATTTGTGTAATATGTGATGAACGAGTTCATCAGTTACGGGTTGCGAGTTAGAAAATTTGATGGAAGCTCATAAGGATTTGGAAAGTTGCAACCCGCAACTCGCAACATTAGTTATCTGCGTCTCTCTGTGAAAATCTGGATCGCGATTAAAAGGGCCGAAAATGAACGGATTTTTTTTGAAAACGTGTGTATCCTCCTCTGGAACCTTTGTTTACGGTATTCACAAACCCGCTTACAAAGTTATCAATCTAAGAGAAAAAGATTACATTACGATCCTGGGGCATGTTGGTGGAGAGACAGCGGTAGACAACAAGGTTAACTTCCCTGATGATGATGTAAATGTCGATAACGCGGACTGGGTCTTCGAGGTATCCAATCCTTTCCCCTTCATGGGCGCTACCTTTATATTGAAGTCAAGCGCTGACCAGCATGTAGAAGACGTCAACCCTTTCCGTTTTAATCATGAACGCGAGTGTACATTGTTACGATTAGATGATTTCCTTGAGCAAATCGATGAGAAGGACCCGTTCCTTATCTCGTTGGGGAGAACATCTATGGATCCGGACCTTCTCATTGAACTGGCCAATATGTCATGTGAGTTTGAATTTGAGCCTGACACAGGAGATCCTGTCGGCATTCAATACAAAAAGACCGAGGAAGGAAGACTTAGTCAAGCCATTACAAACCGGCATCTGTTTGAAATTGTGTCGAACAATCCGTTTCTCCCCGATCCGTATAAACAGGCCATGGTCCTTATCCCTGGCATCCAAGGCGCCAACAAAATCGTGGGTGAATATAAAGAGTCGCCTAACACTCATATATGGGAATACCTGAGAGATAACAGCTACATCCCCTGGGGACACTACGCATCCAATATGGCCCATGACGCCATCCGGTATAAAATCGACGCCCTTCAGAATGAGGATATGATAGGGCTTCGTCATTTATACTATCAGAGAGTGTATACCCAGCTTGCTCCCGGGGTAGGAATTTCCGTGCCCGCGCGAAGGCGCACTCTTACAGAGGAGGAGTTAGAATCGTTGAGGATAAGTCTCCGTGAGGCCATCAAACAGCACGGGGAAAGCGACAAAATCCACTTACCTTTTAATGCGTGTCTCTGGGGATGGAATTTCGGATTCGATCTTTCTCCCTCAGGGTACCGGCTTAATGCCTCACATCAGCAGATACACCAACAGTTCGCCCTGATACCTCAGTCCGTTCCAGGCTTCAGCAACGGGGAAAACAAGGAGAGTCACTCCCATCTTCCTACATATATTCAAGGAGACGACGTAGCTCTTTTTTGTGGGCAGTTTAGAAATGAGACCGGAAAGGATTTCTTTGAAGCATACCTTACCGCCATACAGAATAACCAGAGAATGGATGGAAGAAAAGATAGGGAAAGGAGCCTGGTTTTCTATCAGGACGAAAACGTCATGGCCTTTGTCCCCAAGGCACAGCGCTCTCAGGGAGAAGTTCAGGTTATGACCAAAACAAAGTGTGGGAATATTCTTGAGGCAGACTCGAAGGTCCGGCGTTCTCTGGATCTGGCCATACTTACCACTGTACGGGTACTGGAGAGGTTGGGCGTAGAAATGATGATCGCCTACGAAATATCAAAGAGATTTGACAACCCCGACACAGACCAGCGGCTCATGTACATCTTCCTCCCCAAGCATCCCCAATCTCCGGGGACCCTAAGTGAGTGGCAATCTCGCTGGATTACCGGGCATTATCCGGAAGATTTTGCGTATGTGTGTAGGGGGCAGGTAGAGCAAATCATCAATAACAGGTCCAATGAAAGCGCAGATTCATAGCCAGCAAACACGGTTGCGAGTTACGGGTTACGAGTTTTTTTGTTTTGCGCTCCCAGGAAGTTTTTATGGGGTTTCTCAAATTTTGACTGATGGATCATAAGATAACTTGTAAGTTTCCAGATCCTTATAACTCTTCATTACCTTTCCCTTTCAACTCGTAACTCGCAACCCGCAACTCGTAACCCGCAACTCGTAACTCGCAACCCGTAACTCGCAACCCGTAACTCGTAACCCGCAACAAGGGTTATCATCTCCCATACCGCCCCATTAATTCCGCTTCTGCAAGGGCATGCCCATCCATCGCTTTTAGTAGACTTTTCTTTGTCATGCCAGGTGACAAATCAAGTTCCACATCCAAGGCATAGAGTTTAAAAAAATATCTGTGAGCAGGACCCCTTGGAGGACATGGACCACCATAGCCGATCCTCCCAAAATCGTTTTTCCCCTGTTTCCCGTTTGCCGGCACCTTATCTTTTTCAATACCTTCGGAAAGTTCTCTGGTATCCGGAGAAAATCCGTAAATAACCCAGTGCACCCATATGCCTACTGGTGCGTCCGGGTCGTCACAGATCAATGCCAGGCTTTTTGTCCCTGCCGGTGGGTCGGTCCATTTTAAAGGAACGGAGAAATCCGGACCGTCACAGGTATATTTTTGTGGGATAGTTTCTCCATTGCCAAATGCGGTACTGGTCAATTCAAAAGCCATGGTTACACCTCCCTACAACCGTATATGCTCCAGTTTTACGGGCACACTTAATATATCTTGGGCAATCTGTTTGAATTGTTCGGTTATATCAGAAACACAAAGCCTGTGGTTCGAGTGCCGGCCTAAATTCTCTTTGCTTTCCGGGTGGTCATCCAGGAACTGCTTGATAGCTGCTGCTATGGTCTGGGAAGAGTCGATGATGCGCACTCGTTTTCCGATCTTTACCTTGATAATATCTTTGAGAATCGGGTAATGAGTGCATCCGAGGATCAGTGTGTCGATCTGTTTAAGTTTCAATGGGTAAAGATACTTTTTTACAATCTGTTTTGTCTCCGGCTTCTTCAGCCATCCCTCCTCCACCAATGGCACCAATAGCGAACATTCCCTTGAATAGATCTTAACCTCAGGCCTTTCAGCCTTGATCAGCTTCTCGTATACGCCGCTGTTAATGGTCGCCCTGGTTCCGATGATCCCCACACTGTGGATACTCGGATTTTGGATAACCAGGCGGGCAGCAGGAGAGACCACTTCAAAGATGGGGACTCCAAACTTTTGTCGCAGTGCTTCAGTTGCAACGCTGGATGCAGTATTGCATGCCACCACGATGATTTGCGCCCCATTGTCAAGGAGCCATTCGGCAATTTGCACAGCATACTGTATGACCGTCTCGGGGCTTTTGGGACCATAAGGGGTTCTGGCCGTATCTCCGAAATAGATCAAGTCGTATCCAGTAAGTCTCGCCATCACCTCTCGCACAACAGTGAGACCACCGAGGCCTGAATCAAAGATTCCGATCATGCAGCATGTTCCTGGGAATGATATTCTCTTACAGCAGCCACAAATTCCTCATACGTAACATCTTTTGAAACGCCCGGGCAGGCGTTCTGTATAACCGTCAAATTATTTTTATCCGCCAAAACAGACTTTAAGTAGGGCCATGTCCTGCAAAGAGTCGGTTTAACGGGATGGATCGTGCATAGCTCGTTCCACATGATGCAACAGCCGTCTTCTCCGGTTCGAAGCATAGTCCGCCCTCCGGATGTCTCACAATATAACGCCAAAAACTCATCCTGTGTAATATTAAGAAATTCCGCTATAGCCTTAACTTGCTGATCAATAACAAAGATACCGCCATACCCTTTACAGCAGACCCCGCATTGTTGACATTCAAAAACCTTTGATAAACCCATGAGCCTCAATACCCTCTCCTTCCCTCCATTGCCCGTTTCAGGGTAACCTGATCCGTATATTTGATGTCGCACCCCATGGGAACACCGGATGCGATCCGCGTTACGCTTACAGGAAAGGACGCAAGGAGTTTGGCCAAATACGATGCCGTGGCCTCTCCTTCCACATCGGTATTGTTCGCAAGAATCACCTCTTTAACACCTTCTTTCCGTATCCGATCAACAAGCTCTTTGATCTTTAAATCATCCGGCCCGATTCCGTTTAGCGGGGACAACGCACCGTGCAAGACATGGTAACGCCCTTTGAACGCCCCTGATTTCTCAAGAGCCATGAGGTCATCAGTCTCTTCCACAACGCAAAGCACCCCATTCTCCCGTCCGGTATCCGTGCATATTTTACATGAATCAGTATCTGCAAGGCCAAAGCATACGGAACAGAGCTTAATCTTCTCTTTTACATCGAGTATGCTTTGAGCAAGGGATGCTGCTTCTTGGCGGGAAATGTTCAGGATATGCAGAGCTAAACGGGTTGCCGTCTTTTCGCCTATCCCTGGAAGCCTGGCAAACTGTTTGATCAGGCGTAGCAAAGTGGGGGGATAAGAACTCATAAGATATTGCCTACATTAATCCCGGGATGTTCATCCCCCCGGTAATTTTGCCAATTGCTTCGGAAACCATTTGCTGAGCTCTTTTGAGCGCGTCGTTTGCCGCGGCCGTTACCAGATCCTCAAGCATTTCAACGTCGTCGGGGGTCACCACCTCGGGATCAATCTTTACTGAAACGATCTCTTGTTTGCCGTTTGCCGTTACGGTCACCATGCCACCGCCGGCTGACCCTTCCGCTGTCTTTTCCCCCATCTCTTCCTGGATCTTAAAAATCTTGGATTGAAGTTGTTGCGCCTGTTTCATCATCTGGCCCATATTA
>JAFDAE010000174.1 GCA_019314005.1 Deltaproteobacteria bacterium
TACTTAAATATATAGGAATTTTCAGCTTTTTCGTTTTTATTTAAGAAATATCCAAATACTTTTTAAATTCAAACAGTTAAGTGCGAATAGCGTGAGTTAAGTGCATACCCAATTTGGCATAATTATTGCTTACTAATAATTAAAAGAATTAATTAAATTTGTTCTGGAATTCTACCTCAATCTCAAGCCCCATTGGAATTATTCAAACTCTCTACTTCTATTTTTGACTGCATGAAGCTGAAAATTTTGTAATACGTTAGCTTTTTAAAGATATATCCGCTTCAGGTGTGATCAATTTCAAACCATGAAAAACTCACGCATAAGATATCGTAAAGAAAGAACTTGCCGCAAATTAAAAGATATGGTTGCAGTTCAGCGAAATTTTATAGAAAAATACATAATCCTAATGCACTCAAACAGTTTCCTGTTTTGAAATTGATCACACCTGAAGCTCATGCACGGCCGGTTTTTGTTTTATAAAGCTAAAATGACGATGAAATGAAGCGCAACGCCAAAAGTTCTCCAAAAACCGGGTGTTTGTATCGAAAATCATAAATTTTTCATTTTTTTTCGAATCTGTAAGCTATCTGTAAGGTTTGGTGTGTTAAAATATAAAAAAATAAGTGTACCCAACAACGACCAAGGAAATCGAAGCCATTGTGTTAATTTTCAAGGTTCAGGAAAAACCCATGGTTCATAGGCAAAATGAGGATTCTCTATCGAAAATCAAGAAGCTATCAGCATTTAGCCACGAGCTTTTTTATACAAGACTGCCGGCTGAAAGCTGACTGCTGAATTTGGAGAGCTTGCATAACAAGTAGTATTTCACTTGAGTTTCAAGACCAAAAAATAGAGGTGACCCAATGAAAAAAGTGATTTTTGCAACCTTTGTAATTATTATTTTAAACCCTCTAATTGGAGGAGCCGTGCTTATAGTGTTGGGACTATTACTCCAGATGATGTGCTGAAAAACGGGCCAGTGGTTCACACCGAAGGATCAAGCCTTGGTCTTAAAGATGGTGACAATCTGAATGCCCTTTCCTATGGCCAGGATCCCATTACGAGGCCTCCCGATAAAATACCTCTATATTTTTCGGTTGATCGGGTTGCGGTCGGTCTGCCTGGAAGCGATGTGCATGACCAGGCTAAACCGGGTGTTGAAGAAGCGGCAGGTGACGTTTACACAACCTTACCCCCTTTCGGTAGCAATAGCCTGTTTATTGATGAGCCGCAACTTGGGTTGACGTCAGAATTTTTTGGTGATGATCTGGATGCGCTGGAGCTGGATTCCGAACCGAACCCCTATACCTACTTTTCCATCGATTCTCTATCCGCCACGAACTTTGCTATGGAAGGTCTTGATGATGATATCCTGGTCAGCAAAGCAGACGGATCATTCAAAACATATGCCGGGACCTTAATTTGAATGATCAAGCTGACCCGGGCGACCTGGCACTTTTTTCTTTAAGTACCTTTTCCCCAAGCGCTTTTACCTTTACCGGGAATTCTTATGTCCCAGGACTCCAAGGTTCTCTTTCGCCTGCTGATATTCTGTTTACAGATTTTAGATTTAGCGAGGGTATAGGCTTTTCGCTTTGGGCATCAGCGGCTGACATTGGTCTGAGGTCAGACGACGAGGTCGATGCGCTGGATACTGTTCCGGAACCTGCTACCATGACTCTGATGGCGATCGGATTCGCGGGTCTTGGTTTTCATCGGTATCGTTTGAGAACAAGAAATATTTCACGGAAAGGTACGTAAGAAACTGGACGAACTTAGCTCCGCTTCGCTCCGCAATTGGAATAATGGGCACGAAGTGTAATGATCTCAAGCCGTCAGGCGCAACGTGGGCGTTATGTTGGAATAGTGGAGTATTGGATTGAAAGGAACGAAAAAGATCAAGAAATGATTTCCCTTCCGCTCTTTCAAGGGGGCCTTGAGGTCAAGGTTATGATAAGGAGGATATCATGCTAAAATATTTTTTGCCTCTCAGTAGACGATCGGGCTGGTTGCTGACACTCCTGTTGTTAGGAGTGTCGGCTATCTTCAGTCTCGCAGGCCCTTCTCTTCTCCAGCATGTGGGAACAAAACACGCACTTCTGGCCTATGCCGACCAAACAGGGGCGGATGCCCTGTATCTTTTCCCTTGTGATCCAGGTGAATTCTGGCAGACGATGATCACCTTGACCAATCTTGAGAATCGCAAAGTCGAAGTTGATCCCTTTTGCTATCATCGAAACGGAGACTTTTTAGGAAACTCTCCATTCATCGAAAGCCTAAAGGCTGAGGGAACGCAAACGATAAAGGCTGAAGAGATAGGGGTGCCAAGCTGCCAAACCTTCACACTGGAGGCGGATGGCAAAATGGTTGGGGCCTTGCTTTTAACATCCTTGAACGGAGAAAAATCTGAAGCAATTCCTGCCATGCATAAAAGTGCAAAGCAGTTGGATTTCCCTCCTTTGCTGGAAGGTGATACTGAAGACAAAACAATCACCCTGCTCAATCCTGGATTCTCTTCAGCCAACCTGGAGGTTATTGCCTTAGACCCAGATGGTGGACAATTAGAACAGACCTTCCTTCCTCCGTTGTCATCGAGAGAGAGTCGTACTTTTGCGGTCAAAGACCTCTTCAGCCCTGAAAGCCTTTACCAGCTTTCCACTGTTCGGGTGATTTCAGACAACAGTATTGTAGGCCTGCAACTGGTGGATTCTACCCCTGGTGACCTAGTAGGGCTTCCTGCCTTGACCTCAACCAGCTATAAATGGTCGTTTCCCATTTTGACCATGGGAGGAGATGTCGAGTTATGGACAACTGTGGGGCTCTTCAACCCTGGTGAGGTTTCGGCCTTTGTATCCATCGAAGCCTTTGATGCTGAAGACGCCTCTTTAGGCATTATTGAGACAACCACCTTTTTCCCAGGGGCCATCTACGACCTTCACACCGCTAATATGGAAGGTATCATCCCACAAGAGGCAGCCGTGCTCAAAGTGACCGCTGATGAGCCGATCATCGGCTACACGGTGATTGGTGCTGTCGAAGATATGGGCGTTACTGCTGCTTTGGGGATTCCTGCTGAAGATCAGATAGTAGCAGGGTTTGAGATTATAGGCTCGGCAGACGGCAGTGTGCTTAAAGCCTACCCCATGATCGGGACGAAACATGGGGCATCGAAATCAACAGTGGAGAGTTTGGGCGAAGATGAAATAAGAGCAAAGATTGAGATTAAATCTCTCTCATCGGTGCAAATATTACAAGGCTCTAAGACCGGCGAGAAATCTACCACTCAGATTAAAGGATTAACGGAGCAAGCTCAAGAGGAAGGTGTTTCTATAGGCCAAATCTTCATAGGAAATTCCCCTCCTATTGCTAACTCCAGCGCAGTACTTTACTTTTCACAAGATATTGAAAACGAACAAGGCTTTCGTTGGATATCCTCTGATTCTATTTTGTATGACATCGACACGGAATTTATATCAGCTACTATGTGGGTGCTTGTCGGAGACCCACCCGCTCGACTCGTATTCCGAGGCAGTGGTGATGGCGCAACCATTTATGGCAATGTTCTCTTTGAGCCTTACAATCGGGCCGTTGTGGATGTGGTGAAGGACTCAAAACGCGTCAGGTATTTGCTTACCGCTATTAAGATAGAAATCATAACCGGACCCGATTTTGATATCCCAGATGAGCCTATACGACTTGCACCAGCTGATCTGTTAAACGATGTATTCCACAATGACACAGACCCCGATGAACCGATAATCACATTGCAGGATGAGCCCTATACACCACCTTTCATTGTTGAGGTCAACGATGTGATTGTGAAAAACACTAATCAACGGTGGATATCTAATAATGTCACTTCTGTGACATTGCAAATATTTGGTAGCGGATTCACGGACGGGGCTGATGTCGAATTCGGTCATCCAGATATTTCAGTGAATTCAATCAACGTGATTTCTCCGTCTGAGATTGAAGTTGCTATAGATGTAGCGACTGGAGCCACCTTGGAGGCCACATGGGTCAAAGTCATAAATCCCGATGGTATAGAAGCCTTTTCAGACTCGCCATCCGGGGTGGCATTGGGGCTCGATTTTGGCACAGAGGAGTCAGTCCTTCAACCTGGCTTTGCACGCTTTAGTCCGGCGGGCTTCGACCCACTTCTGGGTTATGGTTACACCGATATTAGCGGAGTGGCTGCATTTGTCCGAGTAGATGCTGATTCTCTACTACGGGATGGCCATGCTAGCGAAATTGTAGATGGACATATCAGAGTCACTTTGGATAATGGTAGGTATCAAGGAACTCTGTATTTCGGGGACAATGATCAAGACGTAGACGTAGGTCCTTTTTCAGTTCATGCGGAAGGAAACGTGGTAGCAGAGGATCTAACAATCCCCGCGGGTACATTTAGTGACTTAAGTTTTGACTTTGTCATCCAAGACGGTGAATTGAATTTGGACTTCGTCAGGTCTGATGGCTCTATGTGGGCAGTTAATGGTCTGGTCATTCGTCGAATTGACGGGACGGGAATAGCTTTGGTTACTCCTAGTGGTGTTGCGGTCAATGAATACGAGGAGATAGAGTTTGAAGTGATCCCTGACGATTTGCCCCTTTCGCCTGACGGTCAGATCAGTTTGGTCATACCGGAGAGTTGGACGGCACCTCAAGTGAGTAACCCTACAGCAGAAGGTTATGTGACCGCCACGGGGATGGACGGTGCGAGTGTATCTACAGTAGCAATCGAGGGGCGAACGATACTCGTAAATACAAACGTCTTTGAACCTGGCCAAAGAATAAATGTTTTGTATGGGGACAAGTCTGGGAGCGGGCCTGGAAGTCGTGCATCTGAAGAAGGCGCTTTCAAATTTCCGATCCAGACGAGGGGCTCAAACGGTGTTCTTAAGAGCATTAGGAGAATACCTGAAATTTCGGTTGTTGATTCGAGTGAAGCTCCTGATGAACCGACGCCCTTTGAACCGCTTCCTCAAGAGCCTATTGTTGAGCAAACTCCTCCTCCAGATTTCCGGACAGAGGAGCCGGTTGTCTTTGAAGCTAGCAAGTTTAAGGTAAGAATTAAGGGGAACTTTACCTCTCCTGAGGAAGCGATTGTTGAAATGCTCGAGGGTGAATCTGTTGTAGATTCCAAGATGATTCATCTTATGCCTCAGGGTGGAGATTTAGTTTCTGAAGAGACGTTACTGCTCTATCATGGTGATGTTGAATCTGAAGCCGCACAATATTTTGAATCCCAAGGCTTGACGCTGATAGACGGTGAGCCGGACATTGTACGAGTCAAATTTCGTACCGTGGAAGACCCCAAAGGGCTCCCTCAAACCCTCCAGTTTTTTGCTGATTCCGCATTCAGTGACGAGATCCGCGATTATCGCAGGAATAAAAAAGAGAAGCGGCTATGGTCACCTAAGCGGATGTTGGTGAATAATAGCTCTATCTATATCCAGCTTAAGAATAGAAAATTTAATAAGAATAAGAACCAGAAGGAAACTGTTAATATCAATTTGTCTGTCACGAATGGGGATGGAAATGATGGTAATACCGTGATTTCCCTTGTGGAAACGGGCAATAATACGGGCGTCTTTCAATCGCCAGGTATCCGACTTGGAAACAAGACGAATGGAAATGAAATTCACGTTACTCAAGAGGCCCACCTGAAAGCAGAACTCGTAGAGAACCCAAAGTATTTTTCGACTGTCGTGATCGATGAGCGCGAATTCGCTGCCGAATGGGGCAACAATTACGCAGCCGCACGTACTGCCGGTTATTCTGCTAACTACATTGATCTAAAACGGCCCGACGATTTCTGTATGGAGTTGCGAAATCAGCTTGTTGGCAATAAGGGCAAGTATTTTGAAAATTTCATGAATGGTGACAAGGCGAGTGATAGGGAACACTGGCGCAATAATCCCAATGGTCCTGAATTTGTAGAAAGGGCTGACGTTGTCGCATTCTCAGGTCATGGCCCTGGAGGTTCGTTGGTCTTCCCGCGTGCTACGGGTACCGGTACCCCAATACAACAATTCCGCATCAACGCCAAGGACATGAGTTTTGGCGAATTTGATCTTGACTATGTTTTTACCTATACCTGTAATTTTAATAAAACGGAAGATAAAGTACTCGCCAATATTCTCAAGGGCGGGTGTCATCTTATTGCCGGATACGAGACCCTTGCATTTATTAAACCTGCAGGGAAAACTTTTGGTCAACTATTGTTATCGGATATGACAATAGCTGAAGCTTGGCACGAGCAAGAGAAAAGATGGAAGAGTTCTAACCACGCTACCGTAAGAGGGCAGCCCTATGTCGCCATTACCTCGGTTGTTGGCTTGAAAAGTGCGCTTAATGACAAACTGCCAAAAGAGGGAAATAAAGGAGTTATTAGCTCTGCGGACTTTGAGGGGCCCACAAATAATAACATATTCATGAGAAGTAGGAAAAACCATAAAAGATGATAGCCATGTGGAAATTAACTCTGTGTTGCCTTGCGCTTGGCATTTTCTGCCTTATTCTCTCAAG
>JAFDAE010000175.1 GCA_019314005.1 Deltaproteobacteria bacterium
GAAAGGAGCCTGGTCCATGCTTTTTCTTTGTCGGGTTGGTAATAGAATACAACCCCATCCATAGATGGTCTGCCGTCATAATAATCTTCGTTCGCCACGAGAACAACTTCTTTCTCGCCATTTCTGTAGGCGAATTTAAATGGGCCGGACCCAATAGGATGGTTGTAATAGTCGATTTTGTCTCCATTGGATTTTGGAATAATCTCGAAGTCCCAGATTTTTTTAGGGAATTCAGGAGCATTTCTCTTGAGGCGTATGCAAATAACAGTATCTGATAAAAGGTAGATCTGGTCTATTAAAGAGGACATGGAAGAACTAATCGTGCGTAAAGGGGTCTCCAATGAAAACTTTATATCCTTTGAAGTAACAGGCTGTTTGTTGTGGAACAAAGCGTCTTTTCTGAGGTGGATAGTCCAGGTAAAGCTCATGGGATCATAGGTCCATTTGGTGGCCAGGTCCGGTTCAAGTTCTCCGCTTGGATTTGGTACAAAAAGATAACTATACAGCAGAGGAAAGATATGGTTTGAACCGGACCCAAGAACCTCTGTGGGATTCAAAGATGTGAATGGGGCGTTGACATCATACCGGAGGATATTTTCATTTTGCGGGATTTTAGTGTCAGAAGTGACGTCAGATTTTTTACAGGACGTAAGAGGGCATATAAGGCAAATACAGAGTAGGAACAAAGTCAAATGTCTAAGCGAGACCTTTACATAACTGCCATTATGAGCGCTATGCTTCACTTCGTGTCCGTGATGCGGCGTCAGGCTTCAAACTATGCACGAAGTGAAGCGTCAGCGCTATCCTCAAAATACCCAATGTATTCCTCCGGTTAAAGTTTTCGCCTTTCCCCGGCGACGGGATTTCACTTCGTTCAACTTGCCTGACGAAAAAATGTCGCGTTATGCAAAGGTCTCTAAGCAGGGTTGTCATAGCTTTCAAGAAAATGTTCTTAGCCATTAAAACTCAAACCTCACCCCACCTTCGACCCACCGGTCCGGCTGGGGCCAGACCGCACGATACACGTAATTGCTGTTGGTCAGGTTGTACACGGCGGCAAAGAGGCTCACCTTTCCATGGCGCTCAGGACAGGGGAGGGTGACCTGCAGTAGATAGTCGAGGATCATGCGGTCGTCTTCGGTTTCAGGGTAGGTAGAGTTATGATCGATATATTTTCCGTTAATGGAGTGTGTCATCCATTTATAGGTATAAGCGGCCGAGACATTGAACGTCTTTCTCGGGATATCATTGATTGCCGTGTTTGTCTCCTCATCCGTTACGTGGACGTAGCTTCCGCCAAATGCGAGGCGCAGCCCGAAATCAAAGTTTGCTGATATGCTTCCCTCTACGCCTCTACGGGTGACTTCGTCGATATTTTCGTATCGTCCGGTGTCGCTATTCCAGTCGATAAGATCGTCGACTTCCGCACGAAAGGCGTTCACCTCAAGTCTCAGGAATTTGATTGGCTGGATTTCAACGCCGAGTTGATAATTTATTGCAATCTCAGGGTCGAGGTTCGGATTGGTTGAGAGCTCGTTAGGGTCGGGGGCTGAGAACCCTTTGGCGACCTGTGCGCGGACAAGGGCGTTGTATTCTGCGATACGATAGACCACGCCGCAGGACGGGCTGAATTTGCCGCCGAAATCTCTGTTGTCGTCGTAGCGGAGTCCCGCGTTAAGAGAGATGTCGCCCACGGTGAGGGTATCATTGGCATATGCCGCCCAGTTTCGGGTGTGGCCGTCAAGGTCCGAACCCCACACCTCGGAGAGATAATCGAATCTGCCCCAGTCCTCGTCAAACCCGAGGTTAAGGGTGTTTGTTGCCCCGCTCGTATGGTTCACACGGGCGCTGACGCCCCAGATCTCATCTTCGTAATCGTTGTAGATCTCCGGATCACTGCCATCAAAAAAGATATCGATGACCGAGCTATCAAATTGATGATGCCTCCCCTCAAGGGTAAAAGTAAGGTTATCGGCAGGCGAGGTTTCAAAGAGAAGGCGCTGGTACGAGCGACGCTGATCAATGTCATCCCACAAACTCGGCCAGTTAGGGACGGGGTCTTCACTCTCGCCTTTATCATAGCTGTACGCAAAGTTGAGGCGGCTTGCCGTGCCTAATTCGTAATTGAGCTTGGCATATACGGCATCCTGCTTGTATTCGGTGTAGTCAATAAATCCATCGCTTTCGTCATGGGTGAGGGAGAGGAGGTAGCCAAAACCATCCTTTGTACCGCTCACGGTGCCGCGGCTCTTTGAGGTCCTGTGTTCTCCGTACGAGGTGCGGACATCTGCCGAAAACGGCTTTGTTTTGTCCGGTTCCTTGGTGATGATATTGATCACACCGCCCAGCGCGGAGCCCCAGGCAGAGGAGGCCGCCCCTTTGTAGATCTCAATCCGGTCGATGGTATCAATCGGTATGTAAGAAAGGTTTGTTCGGGGATTGAGCAGTTGGTTGAGAGGAACGCCATCCTGATAGACCGCCACGTGCCTGGTGCTCGATCCCTGGATGCTGGCCGTGGTATCGCTTCCCAATCCGGCGCCGAACTCCACGTAGACACCCGGTATGTACTGGAGTACTTCGGCCGCGTTGGAGACCGGCATTTTTTCTATGTCTTCTCTGGTAACAACGGTGATGTTGGCCGCTATATCCTGTCTGGGGGTCTCCGCACGCGTGGCAGTGACCACAATCTCTCCTAATTGATAAGCCTCTGGCTCGGATACCGCATCCTCAGCCTGCACATTGCAAGAGAAGATAACGAGAAAAAAGAAAGCAAGAATAAACCATGACTCACCGCAAAGACGCAAAGAACGCAAAATTTTAAAGCTCATTGAAAAAACCCCTTTTTTTAAATCATCAATCGACAATCTTCAATCTTCAATCTTCAATTTTCAATCCCCCAATTCCTCAACCCCATACCCCTTGACCTTGTCAATCAGGGTCTTGCGGCTTATACCCAATAGCTCGGCCGCCTTGGTTTTATTGTTTTGGGTACGTTTCAAGGCCATGGTGATAAAGTGCTTCTCCATATCCTTCAGGTTCATATCAGACATGTCTTGGTACTCTTGGGTATCAAAAGGGAGGTGTTTGGTGGTGATAATAGTCTCTTTGCAGGTTATCACGGCCCTTTCTATGATGTTTATCAGTTCCCGGACATTGCCCGGCCAATCGTATTCCCTGAGGGCGAGCATGGCAGTAGTAGAAATACCGTCTATTGGCCGATGATACGCCTGAGTGAATTGTTTAAGATAGAATTCAGCGATGAGAGGGATATCGTCTTGCCTGTGTCTCAGGGGCGGGATCTCAATGGGATAAACGTTTAAACGGTAAAAAAGATCCTTACGAAAGTGACCGCTTGCAACATCTGCCTCCAAGTCGCGGTTGGTGGCCGCGATAACACGAAAGTCTGAATATATGGGAAAGGTCCCTCCTACGCGCGTAAAGCTCTTGGTTTCCACTACCCTGAGGAGTTTAGGTTGAACGAAGTGCGGCGCTTCGCTTATTTCGTCCAAGAAGATGGTTCCCTTGTGAACCAACTCAAAAATGCCTGTTCTCCTCTCTATCGCGCCGGTAAACGCACCCTTTTCATGGCCGAACAACTCACTCTCCAGGACTCCGGAGGCGAATTCATTGCAGTTTACCGCAAAAAAAGGGTTGTCCCGTCTGTCACCTTGATTATGAATAGCCCGGGCAACCAGCTCCTTACCTGTGCCGGTTTCCCCGTATATAAGGACAGTAACAGGCAGCTTTGCGACCTCATCTATTGACCTGAGCACCTTTGTGAGTCCATCTGATTGGCCTATGATGGTCACCGGTATTTTTGCATGGAGGGACTTCTCCCTGCGAAGAGAGGCTACCTCTTTGGTCATCTCTCGCTTGACCAACGCCTCCCGGACGGTTGTCCAGAACAGGTCCAATTTGTCGTTGATCGGCTTTTCAAAATAGTGGAAGGCGCCTTGCTTGACCGCCTTGATGGCATCTTCTGTGGAACCAAAGGCGGTGATCAGGATGACGGGAATGTCAGGGTAGAGGTCCTGGACCGTGGTGAAAAGCTCGGTCCCTGTCATCTCAGGCATCTGCACATCTGAGATAATCAGATCAACCGGTTTTTTCTTAAGCGCTTCGAGTGCTTCCCTGGCCGATGTGAGAGGGAGTACATCAAAGCTTTTAGCCTCAGGGAGTGAGACAAAGAGTTCTAAGAATGCCTTGTTGTCGTCTACTAACAGGAGTTTCGGTTTATTCATAACGAGTTGAGTAACTTACTAAACAAAATAGCTAATGTCCACAGTTTTTTCAAAAAATGGAGAGTTTTGCACAACTGCCATAGGAACTGTGTAGAAAGGTAACACCAAGAGGCCGGGGAAAAGGCCGCTATTGTAACGTTTTGTTACAGTAGTAAAAGAGCGTGTGTCGCCTCCGTCAAAAAATAATATAAAATTACAGTTAGTTAGAACTTTTTTCTCAAAAGCAATTTTTTGGCATACCGCTTGCTATTATTAAATCCCCTGGGAGTTGCAAGTAGTATGTGAAGGTCTCTCTCAATGAGCGAATCTATGTCGTTGCGATGGCAAGTATTAAGGTAATGGAGGTATAATGGAAGGAAAGCGTACACATAAAAATTCGAAGCGAACTGAAGAGTCAATCAAAGCTTCCTATGATGAACTTAATCAAATATTCAACAGCACAGCTCCCGGAATTCGCGTAGTTGACAAGGACTTTAACTTGGTTCGCGTTAACGATACATTTTGGAATTTGTCTGGGATAAGCCCGGAAGAAGGCATGGGCAAGAAGTGCTATGAGGTGTTGAGCGGTCCGAGCTGTCATACTTCGAACTGTCCGCTGGTCAAGATTCTCAGTGGAGAGAAATGCGTTGAATGCGATGTTGAAATGACACTCGACAACGGCGCCAAAATCGATTGCTGTGTAGCGGCAACGCCCTTTGTGGGCAGTAATGGCAAGCCGATCGGCATTGTCGAAGCTATCAGCGACGTTACTGATCGCAAGAGGATTGAGGAGGAAGAAAAGAGCCGCGCAATACAACTGCAGCATGCTCACAGGATGGAATCTGTCGGCGCTTTTGCCGCTAAGATTTCCCACAGGTTTAACAATCTGCTTATGGGTATTCAGGGGTACTCTTTAATGTTCATGGATATCGATTCTTCAAACCCGCATTTTGAAAAGCTGCAAGGTATAACGGAACTCGTCAGGAAAGGCGCGGGGTTTACACAACAACTGTCAGACCTTGCAGTTGCCCACAAATACGATGCCAAACCGACCAGCCTCAACGAGCTTATTGAAAAGACTCTGGAGGTATTCTCCCGTACCGGAAAAGATATAAAGATTTATACAGAATATGAAAAGGAAATTTGGCCGGCTGAAGTAAGCCGACGACAAATTCAACTGGTGCTCGCAAACCTTTATGTTAATGCCCGGGAGGCTATGCCGGGGGGCGGTAATCTCTTTATCAAGACTGATAATGTTACGCTTGATGAAAATGATGCCAAAGCATTTAATGTGACACAGGGTAACTACATTAAGCTATCTATAACCGACACGGGAATCGGCATGGATGAAGTGACACAGCGCATGATATTTGAGCCCTTTTTTACTACCAAAAATATAGGGGAAGCGGTCGGCCTTGGTCTGTCAGTGGTCTATACCATTATCAAGTGTCACGGGGGGGGTATCAACGTTGACAGTGAGCCGGGCATGGGAACTACTTTTTATATTTATCTGCCGGCCTCAGAAAAAGAAACAATAAAAGAAGAGAAAACGTCGGACCAACTAAGGAGAGGTAACGAGACCATCCTTCTTGTCGATGATGACGAGAGGGTCATATGGGTTGCTGAACAGCTTCTCAAAACACTCGGCTACAGGACCCTATTGGCGAAAAGCGGCAAAGAAGGCATAGAGATCTATAAGAAGAATAAGGACAAGATTGATATGGTCATCCTCGACATGATTATGCCGGAGATGGATGGTAGTGAGACTTATGGCAGGATAAAGGAGATAAACCCTGATGTAAAGGTCCTGCTTGCAAGTGGATACAGCATGGATGAGCACATAACAGAATTGTTGGACCGCGGTTGTAACGGTTTTATCCCGAAGCCGTTCCGAATCAAAGGCTTGTCAGACAAGCTAAGAGAGATACTGGACGAGACAATTGAAGATTGAAGATTGAAGAATGAAGGAAGACATGATAAATAGTCAATCTTCAATCGACAATCTTCAATCGACAATCTTCAATGATATCGGGTTCTATCTAACAAAAGTATTCTCATGGTAAGGACTTAAGGACTATCTATAGTGGTCAATAAACCTACATACGAAGAATTGGAACAAAGACCGGAAGAAGAGAGAATCAAAGCAGAAACAATTATCGAAAGCATGGGGGATGCTGTTTGCGTCTTATCTGCTGACTTTAGGGTCTTGTATGAGAATAAAATTTGTAGAGATGCTTTTGGAATACATACGGGTGAATATTGTTACAAAGTATATCAGAACAGGGACCAGGTCTGTGAGAGGTGCCCTGTGGCCGCGTCTTTCAAGGACGGTGAGACCCACACCATGGAAAGAACCGCGCGGACTGAGAAAGGAATATTATACATTGAGAATACCGCATCTCCCTTAAAAGATTCGCGAGGAGAAATCATAGCGTGTATCGAGGTTGTGAGAGATATCACCAAGCGCAAGCGGACGGAACAGAGGTTGCATCAGAGCGAGGAGAAGCTCAAGGGGATTGTCGATTCGGTGACAGATTGCATGTGCATGATCGACGAGCATTTCAATGTTGTGTGGACAAATGATATCGCAGAGCGCGTGTGCGGATCGGATATAGTGGGCGAGAAGTGTTATAGCGCTTATCACGGACGTGGGAAAATGTGCGACCCCTGCATCGTGCGACAGTGTTTTGAAGACGGCATGGTTCACGAATTTGAGACGGAAATTCACAGAACTGGTGAAAAACGGACCTTCTGGTGTACGGCCAGCGTGGCTGAGCGTTATGAGGACGGCCGCCCTAAAATGGTGGTGGAATTTTTGCGGGACATGACCGATCGCAAACGGGCCGAGCAAGCGCTGAGAGGTAGAGAAGCCGCTTTGGAGATTCAGGCTAATGAGTTTGCGGAAGTAAATATCGCGTTAAGGGTGTTGCTGAGGCAAAGAAATGTGGATAAGGCAGAGCTGGAAGAAAACGTATTGTCCAACGTTAAGCAACGGGTTTTACCCTACGTGGAAAAAGCAAAGAATAGCTGTACTGATCCGAAACAAATAGCCTGCTTGGACATAGTAAAAACAAATCTAACTAATATTATTTCATCATTTTCTCGCACGCTATCCTCCAAATATTTAAGTCTTACTCCCGCAGAAATTGAGATAGCCAATCTTGTAAAGCAGAATAAGACCACTAAGGAAGTGGCAGAAATGCTTACTCTATCCAGCAGGACGGTTGAGTCTCACAGAAGCAATATTAGAAAGAAACTCGGGCTAAGACAGAAGAAGGCCAACCTCAGAACCCACCTCTTATCGATCGAGGAATACTGAAAGATCCTCCGTATTTTATCCGCAATAATTGAGGATTGTGATTGTATAAAGATTAATATACTAAAACAATATACTCTTGAGGCAGTTTCAAAACGTTCAATTTTGTCCAAGGTCAAGAAAGGCGAAGATTTTAACCGCAGGAATACTTTGGGTATTTCGAGGATTAAAATCTGAGCCTGACGCAGAGATTGGGCAAAAGGGGACATTTTGAAACTGCCTCTCATGTCTTTGCAAACAAAGCGGGTTGGGTATGTGTGCCTGCAAAAAAGGTAATGCAAAAGCAATGGAGGATAAGCTGCCACATAAAAACTCGAAGCAAAGTGAAGATTCAATCAAAGCTTCCTATGATGAACTTAATCAAATATTCAACAGCACAGCTCCCGGAATTCGTGTAGTTGACAAGGACTTTAACTTAGTTCGCGTTAACGATACATTTTGGAATTTGTCTGGAATAAGCCCGGAAGAAGGCATGGGCAAGAAGTGCTATGAGGTGTTGAGCGGTCCGAGCTGTCATACTCCGAACTGTCCGCTGGTCAGGATTCTCAGTGGTGAAAAATGCGTTGAATGCGATGTTGAAATGACACTCGACAACGGCGCCAAAATCCATTGCTGTGTGGCGGCAACGCCCTTTCTGGGCAGTAATGGCATACCGATCGGCATTGTCGAAGCTGTCAACGACATTACTGATCGCAAGAGGATTGAGGCGGAAGAAAAGAGACGCGCAACACAACTTCAGCATGCTCACAGGATGGAATCTGTCGGCGCTTTTGCCGCTAAGATTTCCCACAGGTTTAACAATCTGCTTATGGGTATTCAGGGGTATGCCTCTTTAATACTCATGGATATC
>JAFDAE010000176.1 GCA_019314005.1 Deltaproteobacteria bacterium
TCATGGGTACACGCCGGTGAACCGGATGAGGCTACTGAGAAGGCTAAGGACCTGATAAGGATGGCGGTTGCCAAGAACCGACTTTCGCAACCGCTTCCGGAACAGGAAGTCCCGGTTATTCCAAAAGCATTGGTCATAGGCGGGGGGCTTTCGGGAATGACGGCTGCATTGAGCATGGCCGACCAGGGTTTTGAAACCTTTCTCATAGAAAAATCAGATCAGCTTGGTGGCAATCTGAGGAAGCTCAGCGCCACACTTTCGGGTGAGGACCCCCGGGAGCTTGTGGAAGAGCTTGATCAGAAGATAGGGGCTCATTCCTTGATCCGAGTCTATACCGGAGCCGAGATTGAGAGTGTGTCAGGTTATGTAGGAAACTTTACCACAACCGTTGCTGCTGCCAAAGGGGCACAGACCCTTGAACATGGTGTGATTGTTCTGGCCACCGGAGGACATCCATATGAGCCGAAGCAGTATCTTTACGGTCAGTCGAAACAGGTTCTGACCCAGCTTGAACTGGAAGGAATGCTGTCTTCCGACACGATGGACAAAGATGTCCAGGATGTGGTCATGATTCAATGCGTTGGTTCCCGTGGAGAGGACCTCTCCTATTGCAGCAAGGTGTGCTGTGGCCAGGCAGTCAAGAATGCCTTGCGGATTTTAGACAAGAATCCGAATGCCAATGTCTATATCCTCTACAGAGACATACGCACGTATGGCCTTATGGAGGACTACTATCGGGAGGCAAGAAAACGGGGCGTTATTTTTGTCCACTACGAAAAAGAAAAACCGCCGGTGGCAACAGAAAAGGACGGCAAACTGTCCGTGACCTTTTTTGACGAGATGATTGATGATGATATTACCCTTCAGCCGGATCGTCTTGTACTCAGCGTCGGAATAGTGCCTAATGAAGTGGATAAGCTGGCAAAGCTCCTCAAGGTCCCCGTGACCAAAGATAAATTTTTCCTGGAGGCGCACGCCAAACTCCGGCCTATTGAATTTTCCGTGGACGGAATCTATATGTGCGGCCTTGCCCATGCCCCGAAGCCGATATCAGAATCGATCGCTCAGGCGCAATCTGCTGTTGCCAAGGCAGCGATACCGCTGGCAAAGGGATTTGTGGCCGTTGAGCCTATTGTTTCACGGGTGAATCCCGAGATGTGCATTGGGTGCGGGATATGTGCGAGTCTCTGCCCCTACCAGGCGATTCAGATGGTCAAGGCAGGCAAGAAGAAAAAGGCAGAGACCATCTCAGCGTCGTGCAAAGGATGTGGAATTTGCGCGGCCCACTGTCCTAAGCTGGCGATATTTATGGGGGGATTTAGCACTGAACAGATCAGGTCGCAGATTAAGGCCTTCGGTGAACAGGAGGAGAAATGAGTCACGAGCAGTTTAACCCTAAGATTCTCGGTTTTTTGTGCAACTGGTGTTGTTATGCAGCAGCGAATTCCGCCGGTGTGGGCCGGTATCAATACCCCCCGAATGTAAGAGCAATCCGGGTGATGTGTACAGGCAGGATGGATCCTCTTTTTATCATCGATGCCTTTTGCGCGGGAACGGACGGGGTCTTTGTGGGTGGCTGACACCTGGGGGAATGTCATTACCAGTTTGGTAACTACGACGCCATGATAACAGCCGAACTTGCCAGAAAGATGCTGACAAAGATCGGAATCAATAGTGACCGGTTTGCATTGGAATGGGCTTCAGCGGCCGAAGCTCCACTGTTTGTCCAGTTGATTACTGATTTTACCAGTAAGATCAAGTCGATTGGTCCACTCGGGGAAGCCGAGGATATCAGTAAGGATGAGTTGCAAGTTAAGCTTTTGGCGGCAAGAAGCGCTTTAGAACAAGCAAAATTGCGGACCGGATTCGGCAAACTTACCAAGGGCTTCCGTAAAGACGGGGATTATTCCGAGCAGGCTATCAAAGATAAGGTCGAGGAAAAGCTTGTAAGTACGATAGCTACCGAAACGGCTAAAAACGAAACAATCCTCCGCATTGAAAAAGAAGGACCAATTTCGTTAGACGACCTGACCAAGAAGGTTGGGGCGGCGGCTTCAGATATTGAAAAATATGTATCTGCGTTCAGCAAAAAGGGATTAGTGAAAGAGGCTGATGGCCAATTATCAATAACTAAATAGTGCCTAAAGTGAGCTAAAGTGCCTAAAGTTACAATGGTTAAAATCCTTAACTTTAGTTCACTTTAGGCACTTCAAACTTTAGGCACTTATTAGAGTAGGGAATTATGGCAATAGATAGAGATGACTTAGACCCGCGGTTCAAGTTTGAAGTGGCGGAACTTCCGGAAGGTAAGCATGTCAAGGAATGCTATGCATGCGGAAGCTGCACCGGGACGTGTCCGGTCAGCCAGGTAATCCCGGAATTCGATCCGAGAAAGATCCTCCATATGATCGCACTCGGTCTGAAAAATCGTCTTCTTTCATCCGATTTGATCTGGTATTGCACAGGGTGTCAGACCTGTAAGTTTGTGTGTCCGCAGGATGTGAGCTTCAACGAGGTGATCAAGGCGTTGAGGATTTTGGCCTTGCGGGATGGCTATGTAGATGCACAGTCGTTGGGTGAAATGGGGAAGCTGGCTGTGGTGGACCAAAAACGTTGCGTGGCGTGCCTCACGTGTGTTCGGGTGTGCCCTTTTGGTGTTCCCTATGTGGGGGAAGATAGTGTCGCCCATATTGAACCGGTAAAGTGTGTGGCCTGCGGGATCTGTGTAAGTGAGTGTCCAGCCAAGGCTATTGAATTACAGACATCTCAAGATGTGAGGCAGTTTGCCTCGTGTGAATTTTTGCTCTCGAGGGAATTATGAATGATGTGAACCAACCGGATATCGTAGCATTTTGCTGCCATTATACTGCGTATGCGTGCTCCCAGGACCTGCAGAATTTGCCTCGGCTGGGATTCCCGGAGAATGTCCGATTAGAAATACTCCCATGCAGCGGCAGAATTAGTGTTACCAGGCTATTAAAGGCATTTGAACAGGGGGCAGATGGAGTGTACGTCGCGGGCTGCTGGGAAGATACCTGTCATAACGTCCGAGGGAGTCAGATTGCAAAAAAGAGGGTCGATTACGTGAAAGGTGTTTTCGACCAACTGAATATAGAGCCTGAACGCATAGAGATGTATATGATCTCCCGCGAGCCGAATCGAGGATTTATTGAAGTAGCCAAAGAAATGACCGAGCGGATCAAGAAGTTAGGACCGAGTCCGTTAAAGGGGAAATAGAACATGATTGTCGGAGAGAGAAAACCGATCCAGGAAATTGTCGGAATGCTGAAAGGGATGAAAAAGATCCTGATCCTGGGATGCGGTGGATGCGTGAGCGTATGTTCTGCCGGAGGAGAAAAAGAGGTCGAGATACTTGCTTCAATCCTTCGGATCGACCGCAAAAAAGGGGGGGAGCCGATTGAAACAGTAGAAAAGACCCTCACCCGGCAATGCGACACTGAGTATCTGGAAGGGTTGAAGGATGAAGCAGGTAACTATGACGCTATTCTTTCAATGGCCTGTGGTGTCGGGGTCAATTACTTGGCTGACATGTATCCCAAGACCCCGGTTCTTCCCGCGCTTAACACCAGTTTCATGGGTGTTTCAGAGGAACAGGGAGTATGGTCGGAACGGTGCGCGGGCTGTGGAAACTGTGTCCTCGACAGGACAGGTGGCCTTTGTCCCATTGCCCGATGTTCTAAGCGTTTATTAAATGGCCCCTGTGGAGGATCACAGAACGGAAAATGCGAGATTAGCCCGAATGTCGCCTGCGTGTGGCAGTTGATCTATGATCGTTTGAAGGGATTAAATCAATTGGAAAAACTGAAGGAGATCTTTCCAGTGAAGGATTGGTCCAGCAGTTTACACGGCGGTCCCAGAAAAATCGTCCGGGAGGATCTGAAGCTATGAAATCAGGGAGTAACTTGGAAAAGGTGTTAAAATCCGGACAATTTGCCGTAACAGGAGAACTGGGCCCTCCCAAAAATGCCGATGCGGAAGTCATTCGAACCAAGGCAAGACTTCTCAAAGGTTGCGTTGATGCAGTCAATATTACCGACTGTCAAACCGCCATTGTTAGGATGTCGAGTATCGCATCGTCCGCCATACTAATGGAGGAAGGGTTAGAGCCTGTAACGCAGATGACATGTAGGGACCGGAACCGTATTGCCATTCAGAGCGATCTCCTTGGCGCGTCTGCTTTGGGGATGAAGAATTTGCTTTGCCTTACAGGGGACCATCACAAGTTTGGAAATCATCCAAACGCCGTCGGTGTGTTTGACATGGATTCTGTCCAGCTCCTGCAGATGGTAAAAAATATGCGTGACGAAAAGGTCTTTCAATGCGGAGAAGAACTCAAGGGGACAGAACCAAAGTTCTTTCTGGGAGCCGCTGCCAACCCGTTTGCAGATCCCTTTGAATTTAGGGCTCTCCGCCTGGCAAAAAAGGTTGTCGCAGGCGCACAGTTTGTTCAGACACAGCTTGTGTATAACCTCGAAAGGTTTACCGCATGGATGAAGGCGGTCAGGGATTTAGGGGTCCATGAGCAATGTTACATAATGGCGGGAGTGACTCCTCCCAAATCGATCGGGATGGCCAAGTACATGAAAAATAACGTCCCGGGTCTCGATGTTCCTGATGAGGTAATAGCACGTCTTAAGGGCGCCAAAGATGCTAAGAAAGACGTACAGGAAGAGGGGATTAACATCTGTGTGGACATTATTAACCAGGTAAAAGAGATAGAAGGTGTGGCGGGCGTCCATATCATGGCGATTGAGTGGGAGAGCGCTGTGCCGGAGATTGCTAAACGGGCAGGGTTACTGCCTAGACCGTAGGGGATTGAAGATTGATGATTGATGATTGAAGATTGATGATTGAAGGAATTCTGTCAATTTTTAAAAAGGCAGAGCGAAGCGATTCCACAAATCGACAATCGACAATCATCAATCTTCAATCAAAAAAGGGGGTAAATAAATTGGCCGTAGAGATACCAAAGGTTGCTTATGCCGGAAATATAAAAGAGATTCCGCTGGGACAGGAGGGGAAGACCATCACTGTTGGCGGAGAGTCGTCTTATCCATTTCACTTGTTTGAAGGCGCAATGCCTACTCCTCCTAAAATAGCCATGG
>JAFDAE010000177.1 GCA_019314005.1 Deltaproteobacteria bacterium
ATACGATTCTGAAAGATGTTCATGATACCTCCTAGGTGTCCCCCGCCGTTTTGCCTGTCTATATAATGCAAATCAGCGTCTAATGCCAGACATTTCCTGGCTTTGCAGGATGGGTCAAGGGCGGGTTCGCCCTCTCCGCTCCGCCTCCGAGGCTGCGGAGGGAGGGATCAAAAGGGGGGCAGGGTGGTGAAACTTCCCGGATGTCCTCTTACTTCTTTTTTTCGAGGAGGAGGTTAAGCTTTTTTATGATCTCCTCCTGGTTCTTCAAAATCATCTTTAAATATAAGTTGGAAGGATCGGTGGTGCGGGTCTTTGTCCCAATCTGACTGTTGCTCAGGGCCTTATAGAGACCTTCGTTCATGTCGATGTGTACGCCTTCGGGGATATTGTAGCTTGAGCTCTCCTCGGCGTATACGTTCATCGGTCCGCACACAACAGCCCCGAAGAAACACGCGGCAAGCAGGAGTATACATATGTGACTATGCCTTTTCATTATTCACCTCGCACTCGTTTTTTCTCCTGATTATTAGAGCACAACCCGTGCCAGAAAAATAGCATTGATGTGCTCCTAATTTTTTTCTTTAGTAAATGGGAAACTATTTTTTGCGGTTTTCTGACAGAAAATGATTTTGTTAACGCACGTATCCCATTTGTCGGGGCTCGGGAACGACTAATTATTATCTGTGAGGTGGGTCTAAGGCAGGGTGTCTCAAAGCTCTAATAATGCCACAAAACAGCATTATTAGAGCTTTGAATTGAACAGCGAGCGCATCCCACGCAACTTGTTGCGGGGGGCTCCAATTATGTTATTTTATCTTCTTTCTGCCGGCACCCGCGAGACCAATTAACCCGGCCCCAAAAAGAAGCATAGTGGTGGGCTCAGGAACAGGGGCGGAGGATGAATTTTGGACAATAAGATTCTGATACCCATCGAGGTTTACAATGGAATAGTTACTCAGGAGATAATCTTGATCGATCGTCGCAATCTCCAAGGCAGACAGATAATTAGTATATGATTTTGTAACGTCGCCGTCTGACGGTTCGGTGAGGGTAAACTTGTCTTCGTAGAGCACTTTCCAGATGGCGCCTTGCAGGGCCGCACCCTCAACAGTTGTTGATGATGGTGAAGAATACGTATCCATAAGCCAGGCGACTTCTACCGGGGTTGCTTGCAGCATGCTTTCAACATCATAGGTGGTCTGAGAAATATATGAATCCAAATCCACGCAGAACGCAGCCTGAAGCTCCCCCCATCCATCAACATCGTCAAACAGGGATACCGCGATCTCACCTGCATAACCGCTCGTATGACTCCCATAATCAAAACCTATCTCCATTATATCCCAACTATCTACTCGTATTTGCGTAAAAGTAGCACTGGCAGGGACAACGGTTGCGATAACAAGCACAACAGCAAAAAGAGCCGAAATGACTGCCATGTTTAATTTTTTGAATTTTGTGTTCATTTTGTTGCCTCCCTCTTCGCTGTAGCCACAAAAAAACCGGGCCACCATGACTTAATTGGTAACCCGGCTATCCAAGCTGTGATGGACCCGTGGCTTTCCGTCCCCACCTTACGATGAGTTTGGCTTTATCACTTTTTTCCTGCTTCTGGGGATGTATAGGGCAAGGAGTGGACCAGGGTGGTAGGGATTTAAGATAGAATGAAACAAGAGATAGGGAGGCTTATTTAACTGCTTGTAAATATTTGATTTATATTTTTCACTCGATGATAAATAAATACAAGTTTAGCTTTTTATACGGGGATATATCAGGGAAAGTAATGGTAGATTACGCGAAATTACGTAATTTAAATTACAATTACGTAATAAGGAGTGGTAATTTATAAGAAGATCATAACTGTTCAGGTTTACAATTCTGAGTTCATAAATAAAGAATTATACGTACTGAAAATATTAAGGATTAGCAGATGGTCCCTGAATCTGGGAAATTCAGGGGCGTTATACATATTATTGCCTTTCTTGTTTTCTGGCATGGGAAATGGTGCAGGGGTTACCAATAAACAGTCTTCACCGCTTCTCACCAGCGATTCCCATACTTTTACGTACCTTGACCTTGGCATCAATGAGCTGACGGTGGGTCAGGCGGAGCAGATTCGCCAGCTTATGAACAAGAAAGTCCTCATGCTTGTCGAGCCTGCCGTCCGTGTAGGCGATATGCCATACCGTTTCGATTATTTGGATCTTCTCTTCTTGTGTATAGTTGCGGTTGATAAGGCTGGTAAACTGCCACAGGTCCAGACTTCCCTTCAGCTCTTTATCGGCAGTCTCAATGATTTCCGAGACATATTCATCATCCACCTCGCATTCCTTCTTGATGGCTGAGACGATACCTTCTCTCTCGGACTCGCTGAACTCACCGTCTATCTGAGACATTTCGAGGAGAATGGCGCAGGTCGCGATACGAATATCATGAACGGATTCTTTCTTACCCGCGGAGCCATTCTGTGCCCCTTTCCCAAAAAACTTTTTCACAAGATCAATCATTACAGAGCCTCCTGATTCCACTTTTCCTGAGCAGTCTTATTCAAGATGAAAAAGACCAGCCTGTTTTTTACGCTCCAGCCTGTCGTACATTTCAAGCATATTGTGATAGTCATTATGAAGTGTTGTATCTACCAGGGACTCTTCACCCTTTACGATACGCACGGCCTTTTCGACTCTTTCTCGCCCAAAGATGTTAGTCAGAGCCTCTTCATACTCTTCCCACACCAGCTTTTCTTCGTCCATTCGAATCAATTCCGCGACAATATGCTCCACCTTATTAGTCCCGAATTCCAGGGCTGTCACAGCCTCATTTGTGTTGCCACGGATGAGATGCATGTGCGCCTTAAATTCAAGCATGGTGAAACTATTCTCGAAAATAACACCGATATAGTTTCCTACATTGATTGAATCATCCAGAGAGTCGATAGTGTCTAAAATTTCCTGAGGACCATACTCCTCAAAATGTAAAACCATATTCCGGATCCATTTGCCGGTGTTTCTATTATTGTAGATCATATCCTCAACAGGGTAGACCTCGGAAACACCGGGAACGATCATCTGGCAGGAATAAAATCCGAGATAGTTGTATTCACGCAGAAACATCTCTTTGCCCATGTTGTCAAGAATATCAGTCAAGTAGCTGTATTCTGCGTCGCGCCCCTCGCCCCGATAGCTCCACGATGCATAGTCGAAACTTTTTGCGGAACTCAAAAATCCAAACCCCAACACCCCGTTAGAGTCGACAAAATGCGCCTCAATATTAGAACCGTCCGAGACCCTTTCCATGTCAAAGGTCGGGACCTCAAATGCATCCAGATTTTCCAATTCGCGACCTTGCATCAATTCCGCCATCGTCCGCTCAAGCGAGACCTCTAAAATTGGATGCGCGCCAAAGGAGACAAAAAGAGAAGAGTTCTCCGGATTGATTAAAGAGATAGCGGTGACGGGGTATTTCCCCCCTAATGAGGCATCAAGAACCTCTACGATATATCCTGCCTTTCGCAGTGCTGAAACGTCGCTAGACAGTCGATTAAAGGATTGAACAATTTCATCGGGGTATCTCGGAAGGGCATACCCGTTTTTGATGATCTCTATCTTGGCATAACGCTCAAAAATCTCACTGAGTGCTTGTACCTGCGCCTCTCGTGGCGTATTTCCCGTTGCCAGACCGTTACTGACGTAGAGATTGCTCAAGATGTTAACCGGAAAATATACCGTTTCCCCATTCGATCGTTTCGTAAAAGGCAGCGCGACGATCTTGTCCTCATAATCACTGTTGTAATCAACAAGGTCTTCACCCGTGAGCTCTCCATCAGGATCATACAGTAAGCGCAGTTCATCGTTGAGGTATGCTCCGCCAAAGGCAAAGGCGACCTCATCAGGATACTGTTTTCGATTTGGCAGGTGGAATTCGATAAAATAGGTATTGGTCTGGAGCCGTTCAATATACTCACCCAGTGCGCTCGCAATCGATGCGTCCGATACGATCCCTTTCCCGTTGGAGTAGATATGACCGGGTGCTTCAACCGAAACGAGATTCACCGAGTAACAGTGCTCCAGCGGATGCTTTTCATGCGAAAGAGTGGTTTTGCATCCAACGTCCGCTAAAACAGCCTTCATTTTTGCCATGGACTCTTCCAGCGGGGCAGATCTGGATAAAAGGTTCATTCTTTTAGCTTTCTTTTCTCTTACTCAGCGTTATGTTCCTGTATGATTTCCTTGACGCGGCCGACTTCACCGCCTTCCAGGCGGACCTTGATCCCATGGGGGTGAAAGGGGGATTTAGTCAAGATATCTTTCACGATACCCTTTGTGAGCGTTCCGGATCGCTGATCCTTCTTTAACACGATGTGTACCGGTGATCCGGGGTGTATCTGTTCACGTCTTGTCCCGTCCATATGCCTCGATTCCCTCTTTTTCTGGCACTCGTACTCTTTGTGTGGGTTGTAACCCGTAGGTTACAGCTACCGCTTCAATTCAGCCGCCGCTTTCGTGGCAGGCAGCAATGACCTGTTATGCGACTGACATTTGTCCGTAGTTGTTTTTCTTCAATGAAAGCACAGAGACATCAAGCCCTGACAGTTGTATCCGTTTCAAAACTCATTTGATTAAAGTGTTAAAATTTATCCTTTTGAGCTTTCTTCTCTTTTTTCTCATTGCGTTTTTCTTTCAACGTTTTGTCTGATTTTTTCTTAACTGTTTTTTGGGCATCTTTTCCCTTAGCCATGACTCTCCCCTTTGTTCTGGTTTGTTAATTTGGTTTGTCACATATACTGATTGAGTGTACTTCCACTATACGTGGAGTGCAAGTAATTATTAGACATATCTGTATCGTATCTACCGTGTCGTGACCAGCAGGGCTGCCAGATAGCTCTCGGGCATGCGCCCGCTCCCGCGAAAATCCGTATCCTGCCCAAGCTGCCTGATCGACTTTACTTGTTCTTTGCCGCCGGCGACCACCATATCCTCCAGCGCCTGATGCGAAAGTCCACTGAGATTCGTCGCCGCCAGCACAATACCACCGGGTTCCAGGATCTTCATCGCCGTGTCAATCAGCACGGCAAAATCCTTTTTGACGCTGAATATTTTTCCATCATGCCGGGCAAAAGAGGG
>JAFDAE010000178.1 GCA_019314005.1 Deltaproteobacteria bacterium
CGGCAAGCTCAGGGGTCTTGCAAAGTTCTAAGAATTCCGGTTTTTCGCGAACTGCGCGACATGCTGCCATATAGCTGCCGGCTGGTCGCATTATCCAGATCGGGGTTCTATCAACTTCCTGCCTGAAACACGCCTTGATAAATCGGTAGTCTGACACGCATGTTCTCCTTGTTTCGGGTTGCGGGTTACGAGTTAAAACCCGCAACCCGTAGCTCGCAACTGCTCCTTTGGGACTTTGCCAACTATGAATCTATCTTTTTCTTTTTGCCTTTCGTATAGCCTAACGGAGTGTAACTACAGAATGGCTCCTCAGCCATGTAGTCGTCATAAATGGCCCGTGCCCGTGCCCGGCATCCGCCGCAGACGCTGATATATTCGCATTTCCCGCATCGCCCTTTATATTTGTCAAACGAGCGGAGGTCGTTGAAGAGTTGCGAATTTTCCCATATCTCTTTGAAGGGGGTTTTTTTGATGTTTCCGGCACTTACCGGGAAATATGAGCAGGGGTTGACATTCCCGAAGCAGTCTATAAAGCAGATCGACTGCGCTGCGATGCATCCTTTACTACTTGTAATAAGCTCAGAAAGAATGTCCTCGCCTCTCCCTGTGGGAACAATCATAAACATATACCATGCCTTGGCGCCTATCTTCTTAGCCAGTTTGTAAATATTTTCTATGTCGTGTTGGTTCCGCCGCGTAAAAGAACTGTTGATCAAAAATTCCATGTTATTCCGCCGAAAGCATTCTGCAGCCCTGATCACGGCTTTAAATGCTCCTTTCTGCTGGCGGAAATTATCATGTATCTCCGCTGTCGAACCGTCCAGACTTAAAGAACATATCCGTATTCCCGCTTCCTTCATCTTTGCAACCCGCTTATCAGTGACAAGCACTCCATTCGTGGCCATGGCCATCCTGAGTCCAAGTTCCGTGCCGTGTTTTGCAATATCAAAAATATCCTTCCGCAGAAGCGGTTCCCCTCCTGAAAGGACCAATACCGGCTTGCAATAAGATGCGATATCTTCTAAGAGCTTGAATGATTCCTGAGTTGTAAAATCACCCGATGGAGCAGAAAGGTCTGACGAAGCCCGGCAATGAATACACCGCAAGTTACACTTTTCAGTCACTTCCCAGGCGATCCATTTTGGTACAAATTTTTGTTCTGGTTCCATTTGTTAATCCTGATCTATCCTATGGCTCCAGCAGGGATTCCCCTGCTTTTTTATGACTTATAACTGTGCGAAGATTTTTTGTCAAATAATTAGAATGAAATGCAGAGGAGAAGATATTGGTGGGCATTTATCATTGAAAAAATGACAGATGACAAATGCAAAATGATAAGTGAAGGCGTTATATAGGAGGCTGTCCGAGAATTCTGATCCTACTGCAAAAGAGTGAGAAACGGCCCAAATTTTCGGACAGCCTCCTAATGCGCTCCCCCATAGATGAGCGGTTTATAATTAAACGCTTCGATCCTTTCCGGACAGTGGCATGTTTCACAGTCTTTGGGAGTCAAGTTTGATTTTATATCATCCTTTTTTTCTGTCTTTGCGTGAAGGCTTCCAGGCCCATGACAGACTTCGCATCCTGCTATACTCAGATGGGGGGTTTCAGACTCTGATTGAAATCCCCCGGGTTTGCCGTATCCTGTTGTATGACATTCGTAACAGGTCTTCAGCTCTTCCGGGGTCAGATCTTTTTCCATCTTTTTTACGCTTTCATAGGAATGCCGTTTGCGCGCACTCTTCATAAAGCTTTCGTATTCTCCTTGGTGACATTCCCTACAAACATCCATACCGACATAAGTCTTGATCGATGAGCACCATGCATTGTTATGATTTCCACCCACCAAAAGGGCTGAGAGAACCAAAAAAGGCATAAGAACAATCAGGGACACATAATTTCTCTTTAGGCGATACATAGGGCACTCCCCTGTACTGTGTTTTAATAGATTATTTAACAAAGGAGGTACAATGTTGCAAGGTTTTTTGAGACTTTTTCAGAGATCACTTTTCGGCCGGCTCCATATGAACCAATACATCCATCACTTCCGGAAGTTCTGCAAAGATTCTATCTTCCACTTCCGTAGCGATCTCGTGCCCGGCTTCTACCGTGATGTGTGGATCGACCTCTATATTAAAATCGACAATAATTCTGTTCCCAGAGTGTCTTGCCCTCATCTGGCTAACCCGTATAACCCCCGGGGCGCTCATTGCTGTTGCCTTGATTTTATCAAGGATATGTGCTGCCGGAGCCGAGTCGATGATATTTCTTGTTCCTTCCCACGCAATTTGGCAGCCTATCCAGATGATAAAAAATGACACCAGAAGTGCGGCGTAGGAATCGAGGATACGCCAATCCGGATTAACATAGGCTGCCCCGACTCCGACAAGAACGGCCAGGGACGAGAAGGCATCTGATCGATGATGCCACGCATTCCCGATTAACACGGAACTCTTTATTTTCTTGCCGATCTGTCTTGTAAACCGAAATAATACCTCGTTCAAAACAACGGAGATCACCGCCACAACAATTGCCATTTTTTCGGGCAAGAGACCTCTGTGGTGATATATATTTAAGAAAGCATTCCTGGCTATAAGGACTCCTGTGCCTAAGAGAAAAATTCCAAGAAACATTGCCGTGAGGGTCTCAACCTTTCCATGTCCGTAGTGATGTTCCTCGTCCTTTTTTTTCCTTAGATATTTTAGCCCGATAAGCGCTAAAAGGTCAGTGAAAAAATCTGAGATACTATGAACAGCATCAGCTATAAGAGCATAACTCTGCCCCCATACACCGCCAGCCAGTTTAATAACAAATAAGAAAAGGTTGACCAATATACCTGTGACGGTTATGTGGACGCCTGACTTGTAGTCATGGTCTTTCATGAAAATAACTTATGAATTATGGAATTGAGGGATTGTGAAGAGGACACTTATTATTTTGTGTGGATGGCACACAATATCACCGTCATCTATCATGACAGCAAGTAATCCAAAGATATTAATTCCTAAATTCCTTAATCTGAAATATTATAATTTGGGCTTTTGTATATGATGATTTGTCGCCTGTTCAAAATTATACGCTATTTTTAAAAGTTTTTCCTCATTAAAATGGCTTGCCAGGATTTGAAGCCCTATCGGGAGTCCCGCTTGGCTGAACCCGCATGGGACCGAGACACCGGGAATGCCTGCAAGGTTGGCAGATAGAGTAAATATATCAGAGAGGTACATTGTGAGCGGGTCCTCAATTTTTTCGCCCAGCCTAAAGGCCGGTGTTGGTGCAGCAGGTGTAAGGATAACATCACATGTTTCGAACGCCTTCTTATAATCTTCCGTTATTAACGTTCGCACTTGTGATGCCTTGCCGTAATAAGCATCATAGTAACCGGCGGAAAGGGCATAGGTGCCGAGTATAATACGCCGCTGGACTTCCGGGCCAAATCCCGTGGAACGCGTGCTTCTGTACATTTGAAGGAGGTCCTCTGAAGATTCATCCCTAAAACCGTATCTTACGCCATCGTACCGTGCCAGATTGGAGCTTGCCTCTGCCGGGGCAATGAGATAATAAACGGCTATGGAATAGTCATTATGAGGAAGAATTACTTCACGGCAGGTTGCCCCCAGTCCCTCTATTACTTTAACCGCTTTTTGGAAGGCCCCCGCAACATCAGGGTCGACCCCCCCGCTATCATATCCCGTGGGGATTCCAACAGTTACCCCTTTCAGACCGGATATCAGTGCCTTTGTATAATCAGGGACCTCTCGTTGGACCGACGTGGAATCGTTGGGGTCATGACCGCTGATTACGTTTAACAATAAAGCTGCGTCTGTGATGTCCTTTGTGATCGGGCCTATCTGATCGAGGGAAGATGCAAAAGCCACCAAGCCGAATCGAGATACCCTGCCATATGTAGGCTTCAAGCCTACAACACCACAGTGAGAAGATGGCTGACGGATTGATCCCCCGGTATCAGTCCCAAGTGATCCTATACACATATCCGCGGCAACAGTTGCCGCGGAACCGCCACTCGACCCCCCTGGGATCCTATCTAAGTCCCATGGATTGCGGGTTATCTTAATAGCGGAATTTTCTGTAGAAGATCCCATTCCAAATTCATCCAGGTTGGTCTTCCCAACGATAACAGCATTGGCCGACTTCAATTTTTGAACAACTGTACTATCATAGTTTGGGATAAATCCTTTGAGAATTTTTGACGCACATGTGGTCTGAATACCCTTGGTACAGATAATGTCCTTAATAGATAAGGGGATGCCTGTAAGAGGCGTACAATCCCCATTTTTCATACTCCCATCCGCTGCATCTGCATGGGCCAATGCCTGATCCTTGTCTACCGTTATGTAGGCTCCAACACGATCTTCCACCGCCTCAGTTCTATCCAATACCGCCTCAGTAAGCTCCCTTGAGCTGATCTCTCTCTTTTTCAAAAGCTCATGCGCCTCATGAATAGTCAGACTGTACAATTCCATGGATATTACCCTTTTTCGGTTTGTATAAAAAAACCAACCCCTTTGTAGCCTGGAAGAGGTAGTTTTTGGCTCAAGACAAGGCCGCACAAGAGATTACACCGCAGGCGTAGCCCTGCTACGTCGAGGATGGGATCCCGCGGAGAACGCCGTATTGAGTCAAAAAATGCCTTTCCCAGGCTACAAAATCTTCGGCACGACAAACACACCATCCTCTTTTTTCGGAGCGTTGGAAAGCGCCGCTTCATTAGATATTGAGGGGCGCACTTCGTCTTCGCGAAATACATTGGAGATAGAAATAGCATGCGATGTAGGAGGAACTCCCTCTGTATTCAAGCGGTTTAATTTATCCATGTAGGCCAGGATATCCCCTACCTGCTTGGTGAAAAGTTCAACCGAGTCTTCATCCAGACTGAGTCGGGCCAATTTTGCCACATGGGCTATCTCCTCTTTTGTAATCCTCATAGGTTTTAGCCTTTTCCTTTCTTTCCTTTTCCTCCGGGAGTCTTTAACACTATAGGATCGAATTTTTCTTCCTCCCGCAATCGTCTAAGCATTTTTTGGGCATCGGCAGAGGAATTAAAATAACCTACGCACACCCTGTGCCACAGCCCCCTTCCGGGGATCTGTATTGTATACTTATAAGCGTCATATCCTTTTTTTTGTAGGGTATGGATCAGTTTTTCAGCCTCTCTCGGATTCTTCAGAGAAGCTACCTGCAGTGTTAACGTCCCTCGTTTGTTTGTGCCAACGGTTTTTTCTTTGGCAGCCGATATGGGCTTTTGTGTGTTTATCCGGGAGGACGATGGTTCGATATTCTTGAAACGCGCTTGTTCTTTTTTTTCCGTAAGGGTTTCATAAAAATCCAACAACGGCTTTTTAATAAGTTGTTTTGCTTCGCTTTCAGACTGTTTTTGTTCTTTTTGCAGAAGTTCCTCTTTAAGAGCTATTAACTCTTTTTGTAATTTTTCCACATCAAACTTGACAGCTACCGCGATTACACCGCATATCCACAATCCTTTTCGGGTCGATACAGTTTTGGCCTTTTTAGGACTCTTTGCAGCCGGTTTTTTATCTATCTTTTTTGCCATCATATTAAGCAATTCCGGGATTTAGGAATTTAGGGATTCAGGGTTCTTGGTTAGTTGGTTTCCATCCAGAAATGGTAGATTTTGTCCCAAGACAAGGCCGCACAAAGGTTTCTACCGGAGGCGTAGCCACGCTACGTCGAGGATAGAAACCTGCGGAGAACGCAGTATGGGGGCAAAAGATGCCATTTCTGGATGGAAACTACATTGATTCCGGGGCTGCCACCCCCATCATTTTCAAACCGTTGCGGACAATCATACGCACAGCCGAGACCATATAAAGACGGGCCAAGGTTAGCGCCCGTTCATCTGTAAGGACCCTGTGTTTATTATAATAGCTATGAAATGTGGATGCCAGTTCTGTCAAGTAAAACGGAATCCTGTGTGGCTCCATGAGCTTTGCACTTTCTGACACAACAGTAGGGAAATGTGCCATACACTTTATCAACGCAAGCTCTTCCGGTTCTGTCAATTGTGCAAGATCAACGGAATCTCCGGAAGATGGCAGACTTATCCCATCGGCAAGGGCCTTTCTTAGTATGCTCGATATCCTGGCATGGACGTACTGCACATAGTATACTGGATTGTCATTTGACTGGCGTTTTGCCAGATCCAGATCAAAATCAAGGGGGCTGTCATACCTCCGCGTCAAAAAAATAAAGCGAGCCGCATCCCTGCCTACCTCGTCTATAACAGCACGCAGCGTAACAAATTCTCCGGCTCTCGTGGACATCGCAACCAGCTTTCCACCACGAAGGAGATTAACCAACTGGATCAGGATTACTTTCAACTTTTCCTTTTCATATCCCATAGCTTCTACGCAAGCGCTTATTCGTGGGATATATCCGTGATGGTCAGCCCCCCAGATATCGATAATTTTGTCAAACTCTCGTTGCAATTTATCCTGATGATAGGCGATATCCGAAGCAAAGTAGGTAGTAATTCCATTGGCCCTGACAACTACACGATCTTTTTCATCTCCAAAGGCAGTGGTGCGAAACCATAGCGCTCCATCTTTTTCATAAATTGTTCCCTGGTCTTTGAAATTCTGGAGCGATTCGTCCACGGCGCCGGAGTCAAAAAGACTCTGTTCACTGAACCAGTGATCAAACGTGACGCCAAAGTCTATCAAATCTTCTTTTATTCCATCTAATATATTTGACGAGACAATTTTTGCACAGAAATCCACAGCCTGGTCTTCAGGGATTTCCAGCAACCGCTGTCCCTCCTTTTCAGAGATTGTCTGCGCTGTTTCCCGTATGTAATCTCCCTGGTAACAATCTGTAGGGAAGTCAATGCTTGCACCATGAAGCTCTTGATATCTGAGAAATACCGAAAGCCCCAGCGTCCGTATCTGACGCCCCGAATCATTAATATAATACTCTTTTTCAGCCTCGTACCCCGAAGCCCTTAAGATATTGCACAGAGTATCCCCCACTGCCGCCCCCCTGCCGTGCCCGATGTGAAGGGGGCCTGTGGGGTTGGCGCTTACAAACTCTACTTGTACCTTTACGCCCTTTCCAATGTCAGAATCCCCATAAGTATAATCTGCCTCGTGAATCTGTTTGAGTATCTTGTGCCAGTATTCATTGCTAATAAAAAAATTTATAAATCCCGGCCCCGCAATTTCTGTTCGGGCAAGGAGATGATCGGTATCGTTGATTGAATTCAGTATAGTTTTCGCAACTTCGCGTGGAGAACGTTTTTGGGATGCCGCCATGACCATAGCGATATTTGTGGCAAAATCACCATGCGCGGAGATCTTTGGCACCTCTAATTCCACGAGAGGAACAGGAACTCGATTCAGGTCTCCTTTTTCAAACCCCTGTTTTAGTGCTTGGACGATAAGCCCCTTAAGTTTTTCTTTTACATCTCCCATGTTCTTATATTATTCCTCGTTTCAACAAAATAATCTCGTAAAAATTTTTTACGAGATTATCGTGTGTTTCTCAAAATAAATTTTACTTTCTTGAGGCAGTCCCAAAACATCCCCTTTTGCCTAATCTCTGCGTCAGGCTAAGATTTTAATCCTCGAAATACTTCAAGTATTCCTGCGGTTCAAATCTTCGCCTTTCTTGACATTAGACAAAATTGAACATTTTGAAACTGCCTCTCTTGTAATGTTTTTTCAAATCCAAGTCAAGTATCAACCTATGTCAAAAAACACCTTGCTTCATGAACCAATGTGTTACATTATTTATTTAGTTATCCATTCTGGCGTGGTATGTTAAACGATTTTGCACCCCTAATTTGCGTGCGTATGACATCCAACATTGTTACCATAGATCTTTCAGCGCTTCGGCACAACTTCAAAACAGTTAAAGAATGGATTGGGCCTTCAGCCCGTATCCTGTGCGTAGTTAAATCCGATGCTTACGGGCATGGTATGCTTCCTGTTGCAAAGGTTTTGGAGTCGATAGGTACGGACTATTTTGGGGTATTTGAAGCCGAGGAAGGGATAGCCTTGAGAAAGGCCGGTATTCGTCTGTCCACCCTTGTTTTGAAAGGGATTGATGCGGACGAAATTCCCGCGGTGGTAGAATATGATCTCACCCCGGGAGTATTTGATCTAAGTATAACAGAACAACTGTCCGACTATGCTTTGCAATACGGAAAGGTCGTCCCCATTCACATTAAAGTAGACACCGGCATGGGCCGGCTCGGTGTCCCGTGGGAGGAAGCGTCGGCTTTTATAAAGACGCTCCTGCATATGAAAGGGGTTACGCCTGCCGGCATATTTTCTCATTTTTCTGTTGCTGATGAGCCCGGTCACCCTTTTACCGACGTGCAACTGGAACGATTTCAAAAAGTGGTTGCCGTGGCTCATGATCTTGGTATAAAAAATCCACAAATCCATATTGCGAACAGTGGCGCTATATTGAATCAAAAGTGGCTTGAAAACCATCTTTTCAGGCCGGGGATTGTCCTGTACGGCTCTCCTCCTTCCGGGGTATGTCAGCACATAGATAAGCTTAAACCTGTTATGAGCTTCAGGTCCCGAGTTATTCAGGTAAAGGCGGTCCCCCCGGGAACTTCTATCAGTTACGGGCGAACCTATACAGCTGAAGCTCAACGCGTAATCGCTACTATACCTGTTGGATATGATGACGGATACAGTCGTCTTCTTTCCAACAAGGGGGCAGTGCTCATTCGGGGCAAACGTGCGCCGATAGTTGGAACGGTCTGTATGAATTTGACCATGGTTGATGTAACCGATATAGAGGGTGTATCACCTGGAGATGAGGTAGTTCTCTTAGGAAGACAGGGTACCGACTGCATTACTGCTGAAGAAATCGCGGAACAGATCGGAACCATCAGTTACGAAGTCTATTGTACTATCGGGAAAAGTAACAAGCGGTATTATGTTGGTGATCTTTCATGAGAATAATGACTAAAACGTTGCTGGTTGCTGTATTGCTCTATATTATTTCCTTACCTTCCCTTTCCATGGGTACAACAACGCAACCGATCTTGGATCTTATTAAAGCGGACGACTCGATTCTCGTAGCCGATCATGCCGGCCGCATACTTCTTGCAAAGAATGATATGGTTAAAAGAATCCCTGCATCAACGTTGAAAATCCTTACCGCACTTGCCGCATTTCATTTCCTTGGAGAAGACTACAGGTTCACTACGGAATTTTATACTGATGACAAGGGCAACTTGAAGGTAAAAGGATATGGCGACCCGCTCTTGATTTCCGAGGTTCTACAGGAAATCGCATCGCTGTTAGCCAAGAAAATTACACGGTGTAATGGCCTCATAATAGACAATTCTTATTTTTCTAAAGAGATTACAATCCCGGGGGCGTCATGTTCGGCCAACCCGTATGATGCCCCTTTGAGCGCTCTTTCGGCCAATTTTAATACAATCAACTTTAAGCGGGATAACAGCGGCCGGATTATTTCCGCAGAACCTCAGACGCCGATTATACCCTATGCAAGTGCAAAAATAGCGCAAAAAATAAAAAGTGATCGCATTTCACTATTTAAAGACAGCCGAGAAGCGAGTCTCTACGCAGGTCATCTTGTTTTACACTTTCTCAGAGAGAATGGCGTTACCGTTCCCGAAACTGTTCGCATGGGAACCGTGCTTCCCGAGGATAAACTTTTATACACCTATACCTCCCAGTTTGCGATAAAAGGTGTAGCAGAAAAGCTATTCCGATTTTCCAACAATTTTATAGCCAATCAGGTTGTAGTTGCCCTTGGCGCAAACGTCTTTGGACCGCCGGGCACCCTGGACAAGGGGGCAAGGGCGGTTTTGGATTACGCTCAAAATGTTCTCGGCTTACCCGGAATCCGATTTGTAGAGGGTTCGGGCATTTCGAGACAAAATAGACTTTCTGCTCAAGATATGCTTACAATACTAAAAAAATTTGAACCACATCGAAGTCTTCTGGTCAAAAAGAATAATATATATTATAAGACGGGTACATTGCACGGAATCCAGACAAGGGCCGGATACATAGA
>JAFDAE010000568.1:0-1459 GCA_019314005.1 Deltaproteobacteria bacterium
AAGACCGTAGAAGCCAACGATAGAATACTGCAAAGAAATAGACGGAAGTCTGCAAGAGTTCGGGCTATGACTATGGCCGGACCTCGAATGGGTTTATTTCTTGATAAACTACGCGAGATAGAAAACATCATATATTACCTCGAAGGGGACAAGACAAAACAAGCGTTCCTTGATAAAGGTATAAATGAGAGGATTGCGTAAATGGCTAAGAAAACCAAAAAGAAGGTAGCTGATGGCAGTAAGCAGCTTAAGAAAACAAAAGAAGAGATGTTCTGCGTCTTATTCGCCAGTGACCGTGAATTCATGGGTAACGGAGTCCAGAGTTACCTCGAAGCTTATGACCCTAAAGTAAAGCCAGGGTATTATAAAGTGGCTCAAAACGCCGCTCATCGCCTGCTAACAAAGGCTATCATTAACAGTCGCATTGCATTTTTGATTGAAGCAGAGTTAAACGACCTCCAAGTTGACAAACAATTATCCTTCATGGTTGCTCAAAACGCAGACTTAAAGGTGAAATTGGGGGCTGTGAAAGAATACAATGCCTTAAAACAAAGGGTGATTAACCGCATGGAACATACCGGCAAGGATGGTAAGGCAATCGAGTTTAATATCTCAGTAACCAAGACCTACAAGGATAAAAATGCCGATAGTTGACTTTAATCCAGTTTTGAGCGAGAAGCAGACTGACGCATGGGATTGCCTTGAAGACCCCGGCATCGATGAGATTCTGTACGGTGGGGCTAAGTATGGAGGTAAAAGCTGGTTCCTGTGCGTGTGGGCCTATATCTTCGCTTGTCAATTCGCTAAGAAATACAACATCCCACAGACCGACAAACCACTGTTAATAGGCTTTATAGGCCGTAAAGTGGCACAAAACTTCCGTGACACCACGCTTGAGACATGGTATAAAACGATCCCTAACGATGGATATGTATCAAAAGGAAACCCAGTCGAGTTGATAATCGATAATCGCGTCAAAATACTCACAGGTGGATTAGACAATCGCGATACGATCAACAAGTTTAACTCAGCTGAGTTTGCATTCTTCGCGATAGATCAGGCAGAGGAAGTGACCGAGGACGATATTGCGTTGCTTCGTGGTGCTACGTTTGGGCGGTTAGTTGTTAATGGTAAGCCAATGCCAGGCAAGGGGCTATATACCGCAAATCCCCGCAATTGTTGGCTAAAAAAAGAGTTTATTTATAACCCAACACCTAAGCGCAAGTTTGTACCGGCTTTGCCAAACGACAATCCTTATTGCACTCAAAGGTATATCGACAATCTAACAGATGCATTCAAGCACCGCCCAGAGCTATTAAAGGCGTTCTTGCATGGTGACTGGTCTGCAATAGATGATCCGACACAGGTGATAAAAGCTGTTTGGATCGATGAGGCCAAAGCCCGAACACCAATACCAGATAAGCTAAAGCATTACCTGGTCGTCGATACTGCGAGATTC
>JAFDAE010000568.1:1464-2852 GCA_019314005.1 Deltaproteobacteria bacterium
TGAGTTGTCGGCTCTTGGGCATGAAGCGATGGTTTACTGTCCGCAGGGCGCCAGTGCGGAGATTGATCCTAATACTCGAAAGCCTAAGTTCTACAATCTGAGGGCTGAGGCATGGTGGAAGGCTGCTACTATGTTAGCAGATGGCTTTGTTGAGTGGAATGGGATTAAATATGTTGTAGCGTGCCCAAATATCGACCAGACGATTATCGATCAACTCGTACAGCCGACGTATGACCATCGAAACGGGAAGTTAATCATTGAGCCAAAAGCAAGTATCAAGAAAAGGCTCTTAGTGTCTCCGGACCATGCCGATATGTTTGTTATTGGACTATGGGCATTCGATAAGGTGGATGCTGTTCGCCAGATAGACACCCTGGATGATGACGATGAATATTACGAAGATAACCCAATGGGGTTGAGTAATTTATAAAGGAAAAACGAAATGTCAGATGGAAATTCGATTATAGTTTGCATTATAGCGGCGATAGTGATGTGGGCCGGCGTGATGGCAATAGTGGCGTGGGCCTAACCCGACTGAGTAACTTATAAAGAGGTGATAAAATGACAACCGGACAAAGTAAAAAAGTATTCGTAGGCGTTATGGCGATGCAAATGATTGCATCAATGGCCGATGATCCTGCAAAGTTTCCGTTCGCTATTGTTATTGCGGTTATTGGCATAGCGTATATGGTTAAACAAACTGTCCTAGACTGGAAAAATGATAAGGTGGCGTAATGAGCAACTCACTATTTGGCGGGAAACCGAAGAAACCGAAGCTGGAGACAGTAACACAGCCGGTCGAGAAGATACAGCAGAGTAATATCGCTGATGAGACTACCCGCAAGAATTTAGCAAAGCGACGGCGGGCCACTCAACTAAATCAGGTTACTGCCGAGGCTAATATTAGTCGTAAGAAGCTGGGGGCTGGTTAATATGACCATAACACCTAAAAACATAACCGACGAACAAGAGCGGATGGACTTAGAGTTCAAGGACTGCGAGAAGCTTAAAGAGCTTGCGATCCAGTTGACATACCCTGGCCGCGAACCTGCGATGGATTGGTATAATACATTTGACGACAAAACCAGAACCAAGAAATCCCGCGTCATTTATGACCCTACGGCTATAGCTGCAAGGGAAGTCTGGGGAAATGGTATACTTGGTAACTATATGCCTAAATCAACAAACTGGTGGGTTCAGCAGATGTCGGACAATAAGCTTATGGAAAGCAAGCGAGTTCGGCAATGGCTACAGGACACCGATGAGCATCTACGGGCGGTTCTTACCCAGAGTGGGCCAGATGAAGCTAACTATTACAATCAAAAGCTTGTGAGTATCAATGATGCAGGCGTTATCTGTGATTCTTTCAAGTATATCGAAGAGGATAA
>JAFDAE010000179.1 GCA_019314005.1 Deltaproteobacteria bacterium
GATGAATTTCCGCTTGTACTGATACCAAGGGCCATATCACCCTTTTTGCCGAGGGCCCTTATCTGTTTAGAAAAAATAGTATTAAAGTCGTAATCATTCCCAATACTGGTCAGGATCGAGGTGTCCGTGGTCAATGCAAGAGCGGCCAGGGGAGGTCTTTCTATTTGGAACCTATTCACGAATTCGGCCGCGATATGCTGAGCATCAGCGGCGCTACCTCCGTTTCCAAAAAGGAGGAGCTTGTTTCCGGCTTTAAGACACGTAGCCAATCTCTCGGCAACCCTCAGCATTACGTCTGAGTGGTCCCGTACAAATTTCTCCTTGACCTTTATACTCTCTTCAAAAATTTGTAAGACAATATCTTTCATTATAACCACGCGACCCTTACGACGAAATTTTGATGACTTCGTAAAAAGTCAAAATTTGAACGATCTGTGAATTTGAGACCTTTGCAAAACGTGACTTTTTTTCGTCAGGCAAGGAAGGCGAGAATCTTAACCGGAGGAATACATTATGTATTTCGAGGATTAAAATTTGAAGCCTGACGCCGCATCACGGCAAAATGGCAGTTTTGCAAAGGTCTCAATTTATACTATCACCGTTTATTTGTCAACTTACTCAACGCAGCCTTCAGACAATTTTCTATAAACCCTTCCTCCCCCTTTTGAACGGTCCTGAGGTCGATTAAAAATCGGTCATCCTCTATCCGTCCAACAATCGGCGGATCAAACCCGCGCATAAATTGTTCTAACGCGCTCGCAGACACTTTATCTATTCCGATCCCTACAAGGGTAGTGGGAAGGTCCTGAAGCGGCAACGCTCCACCCCCCACACGCGATGACCCATCCAAAAGAAGGATATTCAAGCGACTGTCTTCCCAATTGTCTAACCTTTTTTTCAACCTTTTCGCTCTCCGCGCAATAACCTGCTTCGGGAGGGTCAGCATCCTCAAGGTAGGAATGGAAGATATAGCGTCTTGCTCCTCCCTGTAAATATGCAGGGTCGCCTCAAGCGCTGCAAGTGTCATCTTATCTATCCGTAAAGCTCGATTCATAGGATTCTTCTTGATCTTTTCTATAAATACCTTTTTGCCAAGAATAATCCCTGCCTGGGGCCCGCCCAGCATTTTGTCGCCGCTAAAGGTAACTACGTCCACACCTGCCTTGATTGCTTCCTGTACAGTAGGCTCCTTGGCCAGTCCATATTTCGAAAAATCGACAAAACTTCCGCTCCCCAGGTCTTCCATTACAGGGATATCAAAACGTTTCCCAAGGGGTACTAACTCTGTCAGCGGAACTTCGGAGGTAAATCCCACCACGCTGTAGTTACTGGTATGCACCTTGAGTAAAAGCGCGGTCTCTTCCGTAATAGCCTTTTCATAATCGGCGAGGTGTGTACGGTTTGTCGTTCCGATCTCCACAAGACACGCCCCGCTTCTTGCCATGACATCAGGGATGCGAAACGACCCACCAATCTCTACCAATTGGCCTCGCGATACGATCACCTCGCGTCCACGTGCAAGGGTGTCAAGGGACAGAAAAACCGCGCCTGCATTATTATTTACCACCATGGCTCCTTCAGCGCCGGTCAATTCACAAAGAATATCTTCCACGGCAGTGTATCGGGAGCCCCGCACACCCTTTAACAGGTCAAACTCAAGGTTCGAATACTTGCCGGCAATACGAGTCAGGTGTTCAGCCGCCTTTTCCGGTAGAAGAGAACGTCCCAAATTGGTATGAATGACCACTCCAGTGGCATTTACAACATGCTTCAGGTTGAAACTCATCGCGGCCCCTATGGCATCGCGTACCATTGAAACAATCGAGTCTTCGGAAACAGGGCCAACCCTATCTGTTCCTTCTGCGGCAAGAATTTCATCGCGCAACCGGCTTAAAACCTCTCTCACGCACCGGACCGCGACACTTCTTGGCGCCGAGGCGGCAGCACTACTTTGCTCCAAAAGATCGAGGACGTGATCGACACCCGGAAGGCTTCGTAACAACTCCTGATTAGTACTCATATTTTCTTGCCTCTTATACGTAAGCAATGTTAGTAATTACCCAGGTTGTTAGGTTCACAGGTCAGTTTAACCTTGAACCGTGAACCCCTGAACGTTGAACCTGAACAGTTACAAATATTAATTCTCATGTAGCACGTAATACATGTAATTGCAATTAGTTAGTTTCTACTCAGAACTGGTTCTAATGATTAGAACAATATGAAAATAGCTTATTTCATCACACAGCACGGATACGGGCACGCGGTCAGAAGCGCGCAGGTCATTAATGCCCTGCCGCGCCATATTGACGTCTTGATCATAAGCGCCGTGGAAAAAGATTTCTTTCAACGGATGATCACAAGAGACTATGCATACAGAGAAAAGGCTTTTGACGTGGGCTGCGTTCAAACAAGCAGCCTTACCGTCGACATAAAGAAGACCTTAGAGGCGTATAGCGCTACACACCGGAAAAATAAGGAATCGCTCCAGGACGAAACAATCTTTCTGAAAACCAATGGGGTTGACCTAATCGTTACGGATTCGGCGGCCTTTCCGCTTGTCCTTTCCGAGAGTGCCGGTATACCGGGTATTCTTCTTGCCAGCTTCACATGGGCGGAGATATATCGACCGTATGTGGAGCAGCATCCGGATTTCGAATGGGTCATCGATACTATGTCCCAGGAATATGACAAAGCTACGCTACACCTCCGCCCCCCGCTTTCTCTCGATATAAATTATGGGAAACGTCTCGTAGAAATTCCGCTCATCGCACCAAAAGGGAAAGACATACGAAACGACTTGTACTCCTCTATCGGCATCCCTCCCTCTCAACACCTGGCCATATTGTACCTTGGATCATATGGCCTGGAAGTCTCCGTTGACAGCCTCGCGCAATACCGTGACTGGCATTTTGTCACCTTTGAACCACCGGCGTTTGAGTACCCCAATTATACGGTCCTTGACAGGGAATCGTGGCGTTATGAAGACGTGATGGCCTCGTCAGACGCGGTAATAGCCAAATTAGGCTACGGACTTCTCAGCACCTGCATGGCCGCCGGCGTCCCGGTGCTGTATCCGGGAAGAAAGGATTTTGTCGAACATGCCGCATTAGATCGAGCGGCTAAAGAATGGGGCGGAGGGATATCAGTACCTGATGAAGAGTTCTACGCGTTGAATCTGGGTGCAGGACTTGCAAAAGCCATTAAAGAAAAACCAAAGACCATCCCCTCAGACGGGGCCGAGACCGCAGCCCGAATCATCAAAACGCTCACCGCAGGAGACCTTTGAAAAATGCTCAATATTGCTCAAGGTCAAGGCAGGCGAAAATTCTAACCGGAGGAATACATTGAGTATTTTGAGGATTAGAATTTGAGTCTAACGCAGAGATTGGGCAAAAGGGGGTATTTTTCAAAGGTCTCCGCAGAATCGAATGGATCAACATAAATTTCTCCAAATGCGAGTGCCATCTTCCATGATGACAGCATTATTCTTGACAATTTTATAAACCTTTAGTATTAAACCTTTAGTTAACTACTAAAGGTTTAATATGCTGAACTCGAAAATGAAGCCTATAAATCCATTCAGCTTTGACAAGGAAGCGTCCGGCAAAGGTTTTTGTAACCGCAAGAAGGAAATAAAGGAACTTCTTGGCGACGTTCGATCCTGCCATAATGTTATCATCTTTTCTCAGAGACGCTACGGAAAAACATCGTTGATCAAGAAAGTACTTGATCTGGCCAAACAAGATGGGTTTCTGACAGTTTATGTTGATCTCTATCATATTCTTTCCGAAGAAGACTTTGCTATTGCGTATGCAAAGGCTTTTGCATCTGCCATGCGCGAGGGCTCGGTTGAAAAGATGTTGCAGACTATCAAAACCCTTTTTTCATCCCTAAGGCCCAAAATAACCCTTGACGGAGACGGGAAGCCGGAATTTACCTTTGGCCTGGAAAGGGACAGGGACCCTGTCAGGGACATTGAGGATGTGCTGGAATCAGTCAAAAAATATACCGACCAGAAGAAGAAAAAAGCCGCAGTGGTCTTTGATGAATTTCAACAAATCGGTCAACTGGCTCAGGCACAACGGATAGAGGGACTCATGAGGAGCCATATCCAGACCCACAGAAACATCTGCTATGTTTTTATGGGAAGCAAAAAGCACCTTATACTTGATCTGTTTTCCGATCCTACGAGACCTTTTTATGAAAGCGCCAAGATGTTTCCTCTTGAAAAGATTGCTCCCCAAGAGCTCGAGGCCTTTGTTTATGAGCAATTCAGATCAACCGGGAAACAACTTCCGAAGCCGGTCGCCATCCGCCTGGTAGAACTATGTGAATCACACCCCTACTATGTCCAGTACGTATCCCACAGCCTTTGGGAAATCAGTTCTGACGACTCAACCATAACAGACCAAGATTTAGACAAAGCCATGGGTCTTACAATCAGCCGGACTTCTCCCAGATATGAAAGTATATGGGAGCTTCTCCCGCTTCGCCAGAAACAGGCCCTAATAGCCCTGGCCAACCTGGCGCCCGGCGAGAAGTTTTTCTCGGGAGCAGTTGTGCAAAAATATGCTCTCGTGTCTGCACCGGCGTTTCAAAAGGCGTTGAAAGGACTTGTGGACAAAGGCCTTGTGGATAGAGATCTGGATAGGTTTTCAATCATTGATGTTTTTTTCAAAAAATGGATCCGGATAAACTTTGAGGCACGGTAAACCTTGTTCTCGGAATTCTTCCTGCTTTCTTATGCAGCCAATACTTTTAAAAAAACCAACGACTATCTCCGCAGACGGGGCCAAGACCGCAGCCCGAATCATCGAATCGCTCACCGCAGAATCTAATAGAATATTAACTCATAAAAATTCGGGTTAACCACAGATTTTGGTTAACAATTCGCCATATTTTATGATATCATTACATATCTTCAATAAAATTTTTTATTCCTGTGTTACGTATAGTGGCAAGAAACGTTGAATCTAGGACGGCCACCGAGAAGAGAACATAGAATACATTATTGTTTATGTGTCTGACTGTTTCTTTGAACAAGAAGAATTACAATATATTGATTTATTTCAAAACAAAGGGTCAAGGAGTTAGAAGAGGAAGCCGTAAAGCGCAAGCAGGACGCGGACGCGCTTCCGGAACAACAGAACCTGTTCAAGACAATTCTTGCTGCCACCCCGGACCTACTTGTCCTGAAGGGTCGGGACTACGTGTACCGGGCTGCAAACCCAGCTTTCTGTCAGTTCATAGGCAAGAAGGAGCAGGAAATCATCGGCAAGACGGACTTCGATCTATTCCCCCATGATGAGGCTGAAATGTACCGCCGTGACGATGCACGGGTCATGGAAGCAGGCATACATAGCGTTCAGGACGAGGAAGTCAGCGGCGGGGAAGGCAAGAAGTGGTTACAAGTTGCCAAGACGCCGATTTTTGATGAAACAGGGAGGAATGTGGGAGTTCTCTGTTCCGTTCGCGACATTAGTAAACGTAAGCGCGCGGAGAATGCGCTGCAAGTCGAAAGAGATAGAGCACAAAAGTATCTTGATGTTGCAGGAGTTATGCTGATTGCTATTGATGTTGATCAAAAGGTAATCCTTATAAATAGAAAAGGCTGTGAAATCTTGGGATACAACGAAGAGGATATTATTGGTAAGAACTGGTTTCAGAATTTTCTCCCGCAAAAAATTAGCAAGGAAGTATCAACGGTTTTTAAGAAGTTGGTAGCCGGAGAAATTGAGCCGGTTGAATATTTTGAAAACCCGGTTGTGACCAAGGACGGCAAGGAACGGATTATTGCATGGCACAATACGATACTAACCGATGAACAGGGGACGATACGCTGCACCTTGAGTTCAGGGGACGACATCACCGACCGCAAGCAGTCAGAAGAAGAGAAAAAGAAACTTGAAGCACAGTTCCGAGAATCCCAGAAAATGGAAGCCATTGGTACCCTTGCCGGAGGCATTGCCCATGACTTCAACAACCTTCTCACCGTCATCCAGGGGACCTCCTCATTGATGCTCTACGATGTTGATTCTAAAGATCCGCATTATGAACTGCTGCAAATGATCACAAAACAGGTCCGGAGAGGGGCAAAGCTTACGGCCCAGCTTTTAGGATATGCCAGCAAAGGAAGATATGAGGTAAAACCGATCAGCCTCAACCAGATAGTCGAAGAAACCTCTGATACATTTGGCAGGACCCATAAAGAGATCACAATTCATCAGGAATTCACTGATGACTTATCCAGCATAGAGGCTGACCAGTCACAAATTGAGCAGGTCCTGCTGAATCTGTACATAAATGCCTCAGGGGCCATGCCTCGTGGCGGAACGCTTACCTTAAAG
>JAFDAE010000180.1 GCA_019314005.1 Deltaproteobacteria bacterium
TCTTATTGTTATGGGCGCGCACGCAAAAGCAAAAGGCGCCTTAAGCTACCGGGGTATTGTCGGGAGTACCATGCAGGGTGTCAGTCTTAAAGCGCGTTGCCCTGTTATGATTGTGAGCCGACCTGTGCCAAAAGAAAAAATGGGATTTACCAATATTGTATTTGGAACCGACTTTTCAAAGGCGTCAGATGCAGCATTTAATTTTGCATACAACGCAGCCAAGCAACTCGGATCAAAACTGTATCTTTACCACGCCTTAGATATTGCCCCCTTGCCGGGCAATATGATCGGTCGTCAGGAGGAGATAGAAAAAAGGCTTGAAGAGGTAAAACAAAAGATCAACAAGAAATATGTCTCCAAGATGGAAGGTTTTGACAACTTCGAGGTTAAAACATGGGAGGGCATTCCGTACATGGAGATTGTAAAATTCGCGCGAAGAAAAGAGGCTGATCTTATTGTTATGGCCCACCATTCAAAAGAAAAAGACCCGGAGAAAGCGCTCCTGGGAAGTACTGTAGAGCAGGTTGTCTTACGTGTGGGCTGCCCGGTTGTGAGCGTCAGTCACCCTGAAAGAGTAGCGGAAACGGATGACTAAGTAAGACATCGTCATGTTTCACCAATCAAATTATCTCCTTTCTTTCAGAATCATACCTTGCCTAAAACCTTAAGACCATAGAGCCCCCTCCCGGGGGGGCTCTATGGTCTCTTCACCAAAACATGCAATGTTTTGAACGGGTTCCTTTCATCTCCTTAATATCATACGGGATTTTTAAGTTATTTAAAATAATAGCCGATAATAAAAAACAATATCCTAAATTGGTATCAACCATTTAAAATTTTGAAACCGGCTCAGAAGCCATTGTGCGTTATGTCTTCGAAAGGAAATAAATGTGCGGTCAAAATCTATCCAGGCCGTTGTCCAAATAAAAGTGTGAAGGGATTTGGGCCACAGTCCGGTATTGTTTTGACTATTATAGGGTTGCTTGTCTTATCTTTCTGCACTATCGCACACGCCCATCCCGAAGTTGACCTGGAAGAACTTTATCTGGAGCTGTCAAAAGAGGCTATAGCGTGTATTGAATGTCACAAAAAAGAATCTCCAGGGATCACAGCTGATTGGGGCGCCAGTGTTCATGCCAAGGTCGGGATTACCTGTATAACCTGTCATAAGTGTGAGGTGGCGAGTCCCGAACTGAGCAGCGAACATTACAAGCAATACCAAAGATCCGATTACAAGTATGGCACGTCAGCCTATAGGGTGCCGGTTGCTGCATTGGTTTCCCCTATGCTTTGTGCGCGTTGTCATTTCAATGAAGTAAAAGAATACAACCGGAGCAAACATGCCAACACCCTGGAATTGATATGGAAGATCGATCCGTGGTTGAGAAGTGGCATGACCAGTGAGACGGAACGGATTACAGGATGTTTTGTCTGCCATGGGAGTATTTTGAAAGTAAAGGACGGCAAGATCACATCAGAAGGGTGGCCCAATGTAGGAGTGGGACGGATTAATGTTGATGGAAGCAGGGGGAGTTGCACTAGTTGTCACACACGTCATAAGTTTTCCCGGGCCGAGGCGAGAAAACCGGAGGCATGCGGGCAGTGTCACTTGGGACCGGACCACCCTCAAGCCGAGATATATAATGAATCGATACATGGAGCTATCTATAGATCCGAGGGAGATCAGTGGAACTGGAATGCTTCTACCAGAGAGTGGATTCCAGGCCAGGCTTATAGATCACCTACCTGCGCGGTGTGCCATATGTGCAAAGTGGGGACAACAGCAATGACCCACGACGTCACAGAACGCCTTTCATGGGAATTACAGGCGCCATATACAGTACGTCCTTCCGACTTTGAGCCGTTTCCCGCAAAGACCGATTGGAAGGTGGAACGAGATAAAATGAAAGCAGTCTGTTTGCAGTGCCATGGGAATCTATGGGTGGATAATCATTATATCCAATTAGACCGGGTGATCAAAGAATACAATGACGTCTATTTTAAGCCCGCTCAAGACATGTTGAATAGACTCTACAAAAACGGTTTATTGGATAAATCCGTTCCTCTTGACGAACAATTGGAAATAGAATTCTATGAATTTTGGCATTATGAAGGACGGAGGGCTCGGATGGGAGCTGCCATGATGGCGCCTGGCTATACGTGGTGGCACGGTTTCTACGAATGTAAGAAGAGATACAATACCTTTATGCAAGAGGCCCGGAAGCTTTTGTCGACCAAGCAGCCTGCCCGCAGATATAAAACCTTTCCGAACGCCACCGGTGATACCGAAGTGCCAAAAGAGACAACGATACCTTTTGTCCCCATACCATAATTTTTTCCTAAATAAATCCCACCCAAAGGACGATTTAGATATATTAAGAAATAACGACGTATCTCACCGCAAAGACGCAAAGAACGCAAAGAAAAACTTGAATATTCCCGGTCTTTAAAAGCTTTGCGCTCTTTACGTCTTTGCGGTGGAACTGTTATAATAAAAATAGGAGAATCTCATGAAGATTAAGCATGTTTGGCGTAAAGTTTTCATTGCCTTTATTGGTCTGCTAATGGTTTGTGGGCAAGGCGCATCCTGGGCACAGGAGGAGGTGACCCGACCGACCGGGATTCTGGTAAAGATCAGTAAACTTGAGAAAACCCTCAATGCTATTGATGGGCTGATTCAAGCCGGTTCTCATTCCCCCACAGCCCAGCTTAGGGGAATGCTCATGGGGATGGAGTGGATTGACCCAAGCAGGTCGATCGTCATGAGGTGCGACTTCAACAGTGCCCAACCGAGCATGGCCGCGCTTATCCCTTTCCAACGGCATAACCAAAATTTTCAAATGGCCTATCAAGCCAATGCCGGTCCCGACTATTATATCCTCACCGTGCCTCCCGGCGGTACTGTTTCAGATGCTGTCAAAGCGGTATTAGTTGATGCCTCCGGGGCCAGAGCCACTGCTTCGTTGTCCGTGGAATTGGACATCAGAGAGCTCTTAAATAAATTCGATGCACAGATTATGGAAGGACTCAATCAACTGGAGAGCTTTTCACAAGGACCGATAGCTCCTCAGTTCGGTCCAAAACCCAAAGATGTGAAAGCTATGCTGTTGGGTATGCTGGAGATGGCCGAGCAGCTGGACAGCCTTTCCATGGGTCTTGACCTGAGCGCGGATACGTTCACCGTATCTTACGAGGCAATTGCCGAAGACGGAACCGAATTGTTCACGCTTATGACCCACGGTGGGAAGACTTCTTTTTTGGATGCCTATAAACCGAACTATCAGATGAACTATAGGTGCCGCAGCCATGATATGACAGGTATGTTGGATTTGCTCAACAGATGGTTCGGACAGATCTACAGCGCCATGGGAATCGACTTCGCCGGCATGACCGCAGTTTTTGAGAGTTTTACCGGGGAGATGAGAGGCGGCGTCTCTTTTAAGAGGGATGGCTTGGATTGTGAGTCCATTACTGTTCTTAAAGAGAGCGTTAACGCTCTGGACTTTCTGGATAAGGTGTATGTCCCATGGATGATGAAATACAGCAAAGATATGACCGAGATGATGAAAAATCAGTTGGGTGAAAAGATGGAGGACCTCTTCGTCCGAACAGAAGATAGTACGGTAGCGGGCCATCGTGTTATAGGTGTTAAAAGCAGGTTCCCTCTCATGGGCATGACAACGGGAATGCCTCATGCGCCAAGCATGGAGCGCATGATTAATTGTGAAATGCGTATGACCGTAGTCGGGAATCTCCTGTTGACAGCCTCTCATGACAAGCGAATAAGCGAGTTGATCAGGATTGCGAAGCGGCTTAAAGAAGTGCCTTCACAAGGCCCCTTGATGACCATGGATATTGATATGGCAAGCTACCTTGATTTTATCAAGGATACGGTTCCGAACCTTCCAGGGCTTAACCGGCCACTGCCTAAACTGGGAAGAGCCACGTTTGTGGCAGACCTTGAGGAAGGGCGGGCCAGCATGCAATTTTCAGTCAAGACCCATGGCGTTAAAAAGTTGATTGCTTACTTCAAGAAGGTGGAACTGCCGTATCCGGATGAGGAGCTTGACGAGGAACCTGAGGCTGAAGCGGAAGCCGGTGAAGTCGATTTCGCACAAGATTGGTTCGAAAAGGGAATGCTGTACTCGACATACGGAAACCATAAAGAGGCGATCAGGTGTTTTGACAAAGTGATCGAGCTTTTCCCGGAGAACAGTAACGCATACTTCAACCAGGGGATATCCTATGGAGAAATGGGCGAATATGAAAAGGCAATATCTTCTCTCGACAAAGCCCTTGAGCTGAGCCCTGAAAGCGGATTGTACTTTTACGGGAGGGGAAGGGTTTACTTGCTGTCCGGTGATAAAGAGAAGGCGATAGAAGATTTCAAACGTGCCGCAGCCTTGGGTAACAGGGACGCCCGGGATTATTTGGAGAATGAATAACAAAAGGATGATCCGGTAACCATTCCGTGGTCATTCGTTACCTTCGGTCCAGTTCAGGATAAAGCTTTTTCAGACATTCAGGGCAAAGACTGTGGCTGAACTCAGCTTCAGAATGGTCTCGAATGTATGATTCTATCTGGTTCCAATAGCACTTATCATCGCGTATTTTCTTGCAGGAAGCGCAGATCGGAAGCAAGCCGCTCAGTGTTTTGACCTCGCGGAGCGCGTCTTTGAGCTCTTTAATAAGTTTTTCTCGCTCCTCCTCCGCCCGCTTGCGATCACTAATGTCAACGAAACTTTCCAAACCCCCTATGGTACGGCCGTGCAAGTCTTTCAAGAGATCTAAGTTCTTCGCAATAGTCGCAGCCTTCCCCTCTACATGTATGACACACTCTTTTCCGTAAAGAGGTTTGTCTACCGTGTCGTCCAGCAGATCGCATCCCTTTCTGCACGCGTCACAGTCCAGGACATCGAGGCAGTCCTTGCCTATGACTTCATCCGCCGTAAGCCCGGTAATCTCTTCCGCTTCCTTGTTCCACGATGTAATTTTTTTCTGTAAATCAACGGTAAACAGGCCGCTTGGCATTGTCTGAAGTATTAAGCGGGATTTTGCCTCAGCCGACCGTA
>JAFDAE010000181.1 GCA_019314005.1 Deltaproteobacteria bacterium
AACATTGTATTTCCAATGTGTTAGTTTTGGTTATTTTGTCATTTGGTATTCGAATTTGTTTCGAATTTCGGATTTCGATATTCGGATTTTGCCTGAACATGACTTTTCGTTCAGGCACTAGTTGGAACAACTATGCGATATTATCCGGCTAACCTTGATATCCAAAACCAAAACTGCCTCGTAGTTGGAGGCGGTAGTGTTGGAAAGCGGAAGATCTTGACCCTTCTCGAATGTGGAGCTCGGGTCATAGTAGTCAGTCCTAAGATATCGCATGAAATCAAAGCGCTTTCTGAAGGCCATCATATAGAATTGAAGGAGCGCAACTATCGCTCTTCAGACCTCGAAGGGATGTTACTGGTTATTGGGGCCACTGACAATGAGGAGGTAAATCGGCAAATCAGCAAAGATGCTGCGAGGAGTCGTATCATTTGTAATATTGTAGATCGCCCTCAAGAATGCACCTTTGTTCTTCCCGCAATTGTCAAACAAGGAGATCTTGTAATTGCTATTTCCACAGCGGGGAAGAGTCCAGCTTTTGCGAAAAGCCTTCGCCGGAAGTTATCAGGAGAGTTCGGTCCTGAATACGGGAAGCTCTTAGACTTAATGGGTGTCATACGTAAAAAACTTTTGCAAAAAGGAAAAAGTCCTGAGGCCCACAAGTACATGTTCGAACAGTTGATTGATGAAGGGCTCCTGAAGTTGGTTAAGCATAACAATAGAAAACAGATCGATACCCTTTTGAAAAAAGTTCTTGGGGAAGGTTTTGTCCTGGAAGATTTGTTAAACACAGAGAGCAAAGAGTGATGACTTCTCAAAAAGTTGGGGTAATATTTGATATCACGGCCATAGGCAAGGATAATTACTTCACTTCGGCCTCCAATGCCTTAACCGGATATGCGATTGGTCTTGACAGTAAATGGCTGGAAGTGATTAAAAAGGAATCGTTATGAATAATGTCTGCCTTACACTTGCAATTGCGTTCTATCTGCTCAGCGCTGTGGGATATATAGTCTACGTATTCCGTCAGAAACGCAAGATCCACAAAATTGCGTCCATCCTTCTCTGGGTAGGATTTATCGCGCAGACGGTCCTTTTGATCTCACGGTATGTTGAAACCGGAAATGTCCCGGTTCATAATCTGCATGAGACATTACTCTTTTTTGCCTGGAGCATTGCGGGGGTTTTCTTGTTTTTTCAACTCAAATTTGAGTTGATGGTATTGGGCGCCTTTATAGCTCCTCTGACAACCCTGATTGTATTTGTGGCCTCAATGCTCTCTCGCGAGCCGGTACCAGAAGACCCTGTACTAAAGAGTATCTGGTTGGCCCTGCATGTTGTGACGATATTTATGGGGAATGCCGCGTTTGCCGTGGCCTTTGGACTTGCCATTATTTACCTGATTCAGGAGCGGCAGATTAAGGAGAAAAAGGCCGGTTTTTTTTATCGGCGACTTCCCTCTTTGAACCGGGTTGATAGCATGGGATATGCAAGCATTGTCGTTGGATTCTCCATGCTAACTCTTGGTTTTATAACAGGGGCCGTCTATGCGCAACTCGTATGGGGGAGGTTTTGGAGTTGGGATCCCAAAGAGGTCTGGTCCTTGATTACGTGGCTTATCTATGCCGCTCTTCTTCACGAACGTCTTGTTGCGGGCTGGCACGGACGTAGGGCCGCGATTATGGCCATTATAGGATTCGCGGCTTTGTTATTCACATTTTTTGGAGTCAATTTTTTGTTGAAAGGGCATCATGCTCCTTTTACGAAATTTTAATGTTGGATAATGCACATATTATTAATCGGTTTAAATCATAAGTCTGCTCCTGTTGAAATTCGGGAGTGTCTTGCTTTTTCAAATGAAGACATTGGAAAGGCTCTTACCGCTCTATCGGCCCTGCCTGACATAGAAGAGACTATGCTTATTTCTACGTGCAATCGGGTGGAATTCCTTATAACTTCCCAAAATACCACGGAAACAGTAACAGCCGTAAAATCATTTTTGGCGGAATTCAAGAAGACACCACAACAGAAGTTTGAAAATACACTCTATGTCTACGAAGACGATGAAGCGGTACGACACATTTTTAAGGTGGCATCGAGCCTCGACTCTATGGTAGTAGGTGAACCCCAGATACTTGGGCAAATAAAAGCGGCATATCGTCAGTCAACCGAATTAAAGACTTCCGGCGTAATACTGAATCGGCTTTTTCACAAGGCATTTTCAGTGGCAAAACGGGTTCGTACTGAAACCGGTATAGCCGATCATGCGGTATCGATCAGTTACGCGGCAGTGGAATTGGCAAAGAAGATTTTTGATGATTTGCAGGGAAGGGCGGCGCTGCTGATCGGAGCTGGTGAGATGGCGGTGTTAGCCCTTGAACACCTGGCAAGAAATGGAGTAAATAAGATTTTTGTCGCAAACCGTACCTTTGAACGGGCAGTAGAGGTGGCCGATAGATTTAGAGGAACTCCTATTCGGTTTGAAGAGATTACAGATAGCCTCTTTAATGTAGATATTGTTATCAGTTCAACCGGCGCCCAGCAGCATATCTTGACGCACAAGGATATAAAACCATTGATGCGCCCCAGGAGAAACCGATCTCTTTTTTTTATAGATATTGCAGTGCCGAGAGATATTGACCCAGAAATTAACCGGATAAACAATGTCTACGTTTATGACATCGATGACTTAAAAGGGGTGATAGACAAGAATATTGAAGACCGGCAAAAAGAAGCGATACGAGGAGATCGCATCGTCGACGAAGGCGCCATCCAGTTTCGCAAGTGGCTTGAATCGTTAGAAGTGACTCCTACTATTGTTGCTTTACGAAACAAAGCGGAAACGATCCGAAAGGCAGAATTGGAGAAAACCATTTCTGGATTAGAGTCGATCTCTGATAAAGATCGAGTTGCAATCGAGCGGCTTACAGCCTCTATCTGTAATAAAATCTTGCACGATCCGACTATATTTTTGAAAAAACCGGGTCGCTGGGAGAAAAGAGGTTTCTATATAGATGCGGCTCGCAAGTTATTTAACCTACATGAAGACGACAGTGTAAATGAAAACAACGATCAAGAAGATTAAGTGAGCTAAGGCAGGTTGAACTGAACTAACATTATGGAATTTTATCAGTATATAAAAAGGTTAACATCCTTAACTTTAGCTCACTTTAGGCACTTTAAGTACTTTAGTTCACTTAATTTTACTAAGGAGGTTGTCAGTTGAAAAAAATAGCATTTCTTTTTCCGGGCCAGGGGTCCCAGTTCGTTGAAATGGGACATGACCTTTATGAGGAGTACGATTTTGTCCGTGAAATTTTTGATATGACGGATGAAATTACTAAAATAAATATCTCGACACTTTGTTTTAAAGGGCCTATGGAGGAGTTAACTCTTACTGTCAATCTTCAGCCTGCTGTTACAGCGGTTGACCTGGCATGCCTTGCAGCAATTGAAAAGGAAGGAGTCTCCCCTGCTATTTCGGCAGGACACAGCCTTGGTGAATACTCCGCGCTACGTGCTGCCGGGGTCATAAGTACCGAAGATACCGTCAGGACGGTCTTTAAAAGAGGGTCCTTGATGCACCGGGAATCAACGAAACATGTAGGCGCGATGCATGCGATCATCGGTCTCAACATTGATGAAGTAAGGAAAATAGTTGACCTGGCCAAAGATGCTGGTATTGTGGCGGTAGCAAATCATAATACAGCGGAACAGATTGTTATTACCGGCGAACCAGACGCGGTAAAGCGGGCCTCTGAAATAGCAACAGACAAAGGGGCCAAGGCGATCCCCCTGAAAGTAAGCGGCGCCTGGCACAGCGAGCTGATCAGGGGCGCTGAAGAAGAGTTTTCAACTTTTTTGGATGAGGTCCAATTTGAGGAACCAAAGAGGCCGATTCTGTTCAATGTTACGGCGGATTATGAAACAGACCCACAGGAGATAAAGACCGTTATGGCGCGTCAACTTTGCAGTCCTGTCCGCTGGTATGACATAATTTGTAAGATGCAGGAGGAAAATGTAGAAGTTTTCGTTGAGGTCGGCCCCAAAAAGGTGCTGACCGGAATGCTTCGAAAGATATTTCCAAAGACGCATCCCTACGAGGTGTATAATGTGGATGGGTTGCGTGGTATGGAAGCATTTTTAAAGGCGGTGACATGAAAATGCTGTGGAGAATTAAGAAAATCAAGGATCGATGGATGGCAAAACGCTATGCCGCCCGGCCGATTTTGATGGATCGCTATGCCAAGGGGCCGGATATTATCGTAAACAACACGATACCGTGGGCCCCTGCGAAAAAATCGTTGTACGATTCCAGAGTTACGCTTGTCACCACCGCCGGGGTGCATCTTAAGGCCGGATTTCCGTTTAATATGTTGGATCAATTTGGAGACCCCACATTTAGAGAAATTCCGAACGATGTGCTTTCGGAGAGGCTTACCATTACCCATAATTATTTTGATTCCAGAGATGCTATCTCAGACATCAACCTTGTCTTGCCTTTAGAACCATTACTCCGTCTGGTCAGGGAAAAGATTATCGGGTCGATTTCAAAGCGGAGCTTCAGTTTCATGGGGCATATTTCTGGTGGGCATGTCGATACTCTGCTTCAGGAGAGCGCTCCTGCAATGGTGAAAAAGTTGATTCAGGACAAAGTGGATATCGTTTTTCTCACACCTGCTTCAGGGTTGTGTAATCAATCTGTTGGCTTGATTCAAAGGGTTATAGAAGATGCTGGGATTGCAACAATTTCGATATCGCTGAATCGTACTATAACACTTAAAGTAAAACCTCCCCGTGCAATCTATCCTGGATTTAAGTTGGGACACCCAATGGGAAGACCCAACGATATCGAACTCCAGGGCCGAGTAATTAAAGACGCGTTACAAAAATTGTATACTATCAAGGAACCGGGAACACTTCTGGGGTTCGATTACCGACACCAAAGATCTTCCTATAAATTAGAATCCCGTACTCATGGCTAAATAATAAGCGTATGTTCAGTAAGATAATTCTAATTTTTCAGGTAACTGTTGCACTCATGGGGTCTGTATCTCTTGCCTTTGCCTACGTTCCGCCGGCGGAAGAGATTTTTTCGTTAATGCCGCATCAAAAGCATAGACAGATTCGTGCCCTTGTGTTGACTCTTGAAACGACATTCTATGGTGACGATTGGCCCGATGGGTTGATGGCCTTCACGGAAACCGTATCCTATATATACCCTGATAGATTCCTTTCCACGATAAAAGCGCCTTCCGGCAAAAAGCTCTATGTTGTCCAAGAGGGGAAATCCTTGGTCGCCATAGACCAAAAGATTATTTCGGAAGAGGAATCATATATTGATAGTTATAAAGATATTTTTTTGTACCGGAGTCCGGAATCTCTCATTGAGCGTCTTTCAAGGGTAGGAATAGACACAAAAACTGTCAGCTTTGGAAGGCTGGAGGACAAAATCGCTTATGTGATCGGCGCGGTTTATCCTGACGAGTCCCATCCCCAGTTATGGGTGGAAAAAGGTACCTTCCGACCCCTTCGCCTGCTGTTTCCCCCTTCCGGCAATTCTGGAAAAATAGAGATACGCTATGATCACTATTTTAACATTGGGAAGGGAATGTGGTATCCGGGCCGTATTACATTCTATGAAAACGACAAACCTGTAAAAGAGCAGGCGCTCAAAACATATAAAAGCTCTTCTAAATATGATGCTTTTCCCGAATATCTGTTTGACATTGAAGAGTTGAAAAAGAGCTATACTTACGTTATCGAACCTGAGCAAAAGGGAGATGCCTCAGCCGGGTCCGAATTGGACGATGTCAAGCAGACCATTGATGATTTTCAGAGGGCTTTTGAATAGAACCATCGTTGTCGATTGCTAAATCGATCGGCTACTCTTTGCCCTTCAA
>JAFDAE010000182.1 GCA_019314005.1 Deltaproteobacteria bacterium
CAAGTATAAATAACTTATACATCTTGCTTGTCCTTTTGCTTGTTTTCTGTGTTCCGTCAAGGCTTACATAACTCGTTATGCGCGCCTTAACGCGCCTTGAAAACAAACAAAATTTCGGCGCAATCCGTACAACTTATTTATACTTGCCTCCTAAATAGCAAATGACTGCTTTTATCAGCCGCACAGAATTGCAAAGTCCAACGCTCTTGTAAACAAAAAAACTACATGCTACTTGCAATTCCGCCTTGTGTAGTTTACAACTTCAACAGTTCTTCAATAGTAAGATATAACACAAAATCTACATTACTAAAGTAATAAAAGGAGTATTATATGAGCATCTTACAATTTATCAAGCTCTTCTTCGCCCAGGGCGGTTTCTTTATGTATGCCATTCTTATTGCTTCAATATTTGGTCTGGCAATTATTATAGAACGTTTCTACAAGATAGCGGTTGGGTTCAAAATCAATTCCGGTGGCTTCATGAATGGCATATTTCAACACATCAAAAATAAGGAATTAGACCAAGCTGTTCAATTATGCGATCAATCAAGAGCCCCGCTTCCCATGATTATCAAGGCAGGCATAGGAAAACTGAACCAGAGTGAAGCTGAGGTTCAAACTGCCATTGATGAAGCCACCTTAGAACAACTTCCCCGTATTTCCAAAAGAACCGAATATCTTAACATGATTGCCAATGTTGCCACGTTGTTGGGACTTTTGGGAACCATTCTCGGACTCATTCAGGCTTTTCAGGCCGTAGCCCATGCAGATGCGGCACAAAAGGCCGCCATGTTGGCTGGTGGGATCTCTATGGCATTGAATACAACTGCCTTTGGCTTAATTGTAGCCATCCCCTGCATGATCAGCCACTCTATACTAAATTCCATGTCCGATAGGATTCTTGATGAAATCGATGAATTCTCCTTGAAGTTAATTAATTTTCTAAAACAACACCAGCTTGTCCAATGAGGCGGTTTCCTATCTATAATTCTAAATTAAAAACCGCGCACGGCATATTATTATGATCAAACGGAAATTAAAAATACGAAAGACAAAAAAAGCTATGGAGCTTTGTATGACTCCGGCTTTGAATCTTTTTATTATTCTCATTCCCTTCTTGTTGTTAACAGCTACATTTGTTCAAACTTCGGTGATAGATCTTTTTTTGCCGTACGGCCCCGCGCAAAAAACTCCAAAGCCTGAAACAGGAGAAAAGATTTCGCAGGAAAAATTTCTCATCCTGTGCATCGCTCCCAAGGGATTCTATATTCTTGCTTCAAATAAGCTCTTAAAAATTATTCCTAAGGGGGATGATTATGATTTCGATAAACTGGAAACTATTCTTCGAAAAGTCAAAGAAATGTTTCCGAAGCGACAAACCGTTATTATTGAATCAGAGGATAACATTATTTACGACCACATCATTCACGCCATGGACCGATGCCGGGCCTGTGGCTTGATGAATATTACTTTAGCCGTGGGCAAAACATAAAGAAAGAAAAGAGGCTCACATGTCCAATCAAATTATGAGAAGCAGGGTAAATCAAAGACGTCTGAGACAAATGGAGCGAAAGCGAAGATTTTCCCTTCGCTTGACACCCCTGATCGATGTATTCATAATCTTGTTGGTTTTTCTACTCAAAAATTTCTCTGCCACTCCGGATGTTTCCTTGCTGGCGAAAGATTTCCATTTACCGATCTCCACGGCCGACAAATGTCCAGAGATGTCTACTACCATCACCGCAACACAGCAATCGATTCTAATTAATGGTGAATTTGTCGATACCACTGAAAATCTCAGTTCGCAACAAGGGCTACTCAATAACAAATTGTACAAAAAACTACTCCAAAACAAAGAAAAAACCCTCTTGATTTCACGGCTCAATCCACACGTCCGATTTCAGGGCAAAATAATAATTCAGTCGGACAAAAGAATTCCGTACAAGGTTATTAAAAGGTTAATGTACACCTGTGGGCAGGCGGAATTCGGAAGAATTGCTCTTCACGTTCTTAAGAAAGAGACATAAACAGTAATGACCCCCCCACCGTCGAAAGTAATTCCAACAAAGAAACACAAGAAGTATGCCCTACAAATAAGTATCACCAGGAAATCGGGAAAATCCCAAAGACTTCTTGTGGTAAAGCGGGCGCTGACTGCCGGACAAAAGAAAAAAAATGATATCGTCATACAATGCCCCCTGAAAAGGTTCAACCTTTTGAAAAAAAGGGGCAACGGTTATGAACTCTTTGTTCCTGACGGCATCACCGGGATCATCCGCGCCAATAAGACAGAACCAGTACCTCTCGATAGCCTCAGGAAATTAAATTTATTGCCTAAAAAAAGGCATGGACACATTCTTCCCATTTCCCTGGGAACCAAGGCTGAACTCACCTTTGAAAATTGCCGGCTTAATTTGGAATATGTGCCGGTTCCGCCGCCTCCACCTCGAACTAAAACAAAGACGACCCTTCCGAAAAAATACCACTTCGGTTCTCTTGCAAGAGATCAAAAACAATTCTGGACGATGTTTCTCATTTCCTTTTTTGTACATGTATCCTTCTTGCTCTATTGCGAAACAATCCCTCTCCCCTCCGCACATCAGACTACTCTTTCCGATGTGCCAGAAAGGTTCGTCCAACTCATTATCAAACCCAAGAGTATAATCCCTTTAGAGAAAAAACTTCAAAAACCCCTTACATTGGACAAATCCAAACCAAAAGTTACGAAAAAATCCGCTTCAAAAAAAGAATCCAAAAAAACAGCTAAGACCACAACTAAACAAAAGGGGAAAACCGAAAAGACCGCTTCTTCAAATCAAAAGCCATCTTTGGTTGCCCAAAAAAGCGACCAGGGAATTCCAATGGATAAGCAGATAGATTTTAATTCAATCGGAATATTAGGGCAGATCTCTTCCGGTGCATCTTCCCAATCCCAGTCAGTCATTGATTCTCAGCTCGGTCTTCTTGCTGCAAATGTCATTGCTGGAGGAGACACAATATTACACCAGGTCGAAAAGATAGTCCCTAAAGGAGAGGCTATTGGAGATCCGTATGACGATCTGCTTTTCGGAGAGGCAAGTACTTCATTGCTGGACCAGGAAATCGATAGCTTGGTGACTAAACATCAAGAAACAGATATTGTAGAACTTCCAACCCGGGGTGATGTAGGACTACAAAAAATCACAGACATAAAAACCTCCGGAACAGAAAACAAGCTGCGAACTTCAGAGGTAATTCTAGAGATGGCTGCCTCCCACAAAGCCAGTATAACTCAATGTTATAATCACGCCCTGATGCTCGATCCTAATCTGAACGGGAGGGTTGTAGTGGAGTTTACTATTACCGCCAAGGGGGAAATCACCGAAGTCAAGATCATTGCTTCCACTCTCAATCATGTTAATACAGGCTTGGAAGAGTGTGTTATCAATATGATTAAGCACTGGACTTTTACTGAGATCCCTCAAGGAACAACGACGGTTGTATACCCCTTTGTCTTTTTTCCTGTCCTCTAGGAGGCTGTCCTAGGCCCTCCCAAAATCATCCTCAAACCGCTCGATGTCGTCTTCACCAAAATAGTCACCCTGTTGAATCTCAATGAACACCATCTCTTCTTGTCCGGGATTTGCGACACGATGGGTCCCACCGCGGGGGATGTCAACAGACTCTCCCTTTCCAAGGGGAATCTCTTGGTCATCAAGGGTTACCACGGCATTCCCTTTGATGATATGCCAATGCTCGCTTCTTTTCTGATGGCGTTGGAGGGAAAGCCTTTTGCCCGGATAGACAGTGATCCGCTTGACCTTGTGATCCGGCTCGTCTAACAGGACCTCATAGAACCCCCACGGGCGCTGACTCTCGTCGGACTCGTCCTCTTCAGCCTGCAGTACCTCCACGCGCATGATATCTCCTTCGCTTACTGATTCCAGAAGCTGAGGATCATCTTCCAGTTGTCCCAGGATATTCACTTCAGTGACCAGTCGACACTCATCACCCTGGGAGATCGGCGTCGGTCCAAAGGGGATCGCGAGAGATTGACCTTCCACCCAGAAGCAGACAGTGCCGGGATCTACCACCTGCCGCGCGTCCGGTTCCAATTCAGTCTCAACCGGCACACTGAAATAGACCTCATCTCCCCACGTATGAGCGTCCGATTCACAAGGTAACGCATCAAGCAGCTTGCGTGCAGTGGGTGTGTCCTTAAGTAGGGCGGTCACCTGACCACTACTCCAGGAAATACGAATTCGCATAAAAAACCTCCTGCTTTTGTAATTTCATCAATTTCCGAAAGGTACTCTTGAGGCAAATTAAGCCCTTTAAAAAGTCACGGGTTACGGTTTCTCCTGATTTGGTTTCAATCGTACAAATTGTCAATCCAGTTTACAATTTGTACGATTTTTCCTCCCTGAAGGGATGGAATGTTACTACCCTAACACTCGAAGATTCAATGTATAGTTATTTCCTTCTAAATTTAACAGCTTATTATCCAGCAATTTCTTTAAATCCCGCCTCGCTGTTCTTTCGCTCACCTTTCCGTATAATATATTAAAAGGCGGCTTATGTAATAAATCTACAAGCCTGACAGGTTGCAACTGCTCCAATAAAACAGTCAGAAGATCGTGTTGTCTTTGAGTTATGGCCTTTTCTCCTTTAAGAAAGCCATAATAGTCACGCAGGGCAAGCGTGCGAATAAGAGATGTGATTCGTTCCCTAATATCCTCTAAAGAATCTATGACTCCTCTGAAAAAAAATTCCATGAATGGGGTTACGTCGTTTTCTTTATTCTTTATCGAATTAGAGAACGTCCAAAAGTATTCGTCCATGTTTCTGTAATAAAAATTTGAAAGCATTATTGGCACATATTTAATTCCTGCCGTACGCAAAAGCAGGGCTTCAATCAGCCGGGCCGTCCTGCCATTGCCATCACCAAAAGGGTGAATCAAGGCTAAATGATAGTGCGCCAGCCCGGCACGTATTGAAGGTTCTTCCTCTGTAATCTCTTTGCTGTTTATCCACGAAATGAATTCCTTCATCAGCGTCTTTATATCTGCCAG
>JAFDAE010000183.1 GCA_019314005.1 Deltaproteobacteria bacterium
CGACGGAAATGCCATTCTCGGTCTCCTGGGACTGGTATTCGGCATCTGGGTCGGAACACTTTTTCTTAAAAAGGGTTATAATCTGGGACGTACCCAGGCTACTCATGCCGCGGCGGGATGGATGCTGCCACTTATAATGCTTGGCTTTCTGGCCCTGCTCATTGCCTTCCCGCAGATTGAAGGTCAAAACAGAAGCGGCGTTCTCTTTTACAGTCTGAAAGGTCCCGGGTTCATGCATGCGCCCCTTCTCATTTCTCTGGGAGTCGGCCTTGCTATAGGATTTCTCGCACAGCGAAGCCGGTTTTGCACTATGGGGGCCTGGCGAGACTTCATACTCTTTCGTCAAACTCATCTCCTTTCAGGTTTCATTGCCCTCGTAGTTGCTGCATTTGTTACCAATCTTATCGTCGGACAGTTTCACCCGGGATTTAAAGGTCAGCCTGTCGCCCATACAATGCATATCTGGAACTTTGCGGGAATGGCTCTGTCCGGTCTTGCCTTCGCTCTTGCCGGTGGGTGTCCCGGACGTCAGCTTTTTCTGTCCGGCGAGGGTGACGGGGATGCCGCTGTTTTTGTGCTGGGAATGATCGTCGGGGCGGGATTCGCCCACAATTTCGGTCTGGCCAGTTCCCCCAAAGGGGTTGGCCCTTACGGCATCGAGGCCGTGATTATCGGCCTGATAGTTTGTCTGTTTATTGGATTTGCGATGAAAAAAAGGAGTAAAATATGAGTACAAAAGTTGATGCACGAGGACTTTCCTGCCCTCAGCCGGTTTTGATGACCATCGATGAGATAAAGGCGGGGGTTACAAGCGAGATCGAGATTCTCGTAGATACGGAGACATCAAAGGAAAATGTCTCGCGTGCCGCCACAAGTCAGGGCTGGAAAGTAGCAAATGTCAGTGAAGAAGGCAATGAATACACAATTTCTATAAAGAAGGATTAGCTGTGTCTCTTTTGGGTTTTTTCAAAGGTAAACGAAAGCCGGGCACACCGGGCGATAATGGAAACGCCGATCGCGGGATTATGGTATTTGAAAATACCAGCGAGGTTATCCAGGCGGAAAATGTCCTGAAAAGAGAAGGATGGGAAATCCGGGTCATGGGACCGCCGCCTGAGATTCAAAGCGGCTGTGATCTGGTAATAGAGTTTCCACTCATCGAAGAGCTGAATATACTCAGGATGCTGGAGAGAGAAGGAATTCCTCCCCTGGAGATGGTTCCCGTAACAAGCCCCCTCCTTCAACCTGTGGATCTCTTTCATATCAAGGATTTCGGTGAACACATAATGGTCCGGGCGGCTAACATGAAACTGACCGTTGAAAAGGCAACCGGAAATATTGTAAATGTTTCCGGCGGTGGTTGCCCGGATGTTCCCTATCTGGCCTATGAGATGGTGGGTCAAACGCTTGCCGATGCACCCAGTCCACGTGAAATAGGACATACCCTCTGCGGATATGCCCTGCAGTTGGCCTATGAGGAGGTACGACGCCGGTGCTTGCCATAGCAGGGACAGTGCCCTCCGAAGATTTCCCCCTTGTAGACGGGAAAATCACAATGGTGGGTAATGAAATCCGAATAGATGATAAACGCGTATCCGTAAACCGGGGGACACCTGCTCTGATGGCAGCAGCGCTCAAGACCGCGAAAACACTCGGTCAACCGGCACCCTTCGGATATCTGGTCGGAGATATCGGCCGGGGAAAGGGAAGCCGGCGCCTTTACAAATATTTAACCGACCACTTGCCTCAGTCTGACTTTCAAACCCTTACATTCCATTACCTGCAGCCCATTGTTCACTGGCATGAACGCCTGCAGCAAGCCTTACATGAAATGAAAGAACTGCCAATCCTGATAGCTGACGCCGGATTTATGTACGCGGCCAAAATGAGCGGCAAGTCTTCACTATACGACCTCTTTACCCCTGACATCGGAGAGCTGGCCTTTCTGGCGGATGAAAAAGCGCCCCACCCTTTCTATACTCGCGGATTTATACTGCATGATGAAAACAGGGTATCTGATCTGATTGCACGCGCATACACTCACAACAATGCCGCACATTTTCTCCTGGTCAAAGGAAAGCAGGATTACCTGGCCGACCGACAAGGAATACTGGAAACGGTAGATAGACCGATGGAGGAAGCCCTTGAAGCCATGGGCGGCACCGGTGATACCCTGACTGGTATTGTTTCGGCCCTGATTGATTCGGGCATGGCGATCAGAGAAGCGGCAGTAGTGGCAATGAAGGCAAACCGGCTGGCGGGTCATTACGCGAAACCCACACCGGCACCTCAGATTATAGAAGTTATCCATCACATTCCGAAAGCGTTATCGAAAATCCTCGAAAAAAGAGTTTAAAACATGTCAAAAGAAGAAGGTCGCATTCACCCTGAAATGACAGTTATAGATACAATTACACGTTACAGGGAAACCGAAAAAGTCTTCAAGAAATTTGATAAAAAGGCAGGTGTCTGTATATGTTGCGAGGCTCTTTTTGATACAATCCGAGTAGTTTCAGAAAAGTTTAATCTCGAATTGGATAGTCTTTTGTCTGAATTGAAAACTGCTGCGGGTACACAAAAATGCAGGAGATAGGGAAATATAGAATGTCCCTATTTTGTTCCTGTTCAGGCTATACGGCGATCCATTTCTGATTTTATTGAAAGTCCATTCAAATAATCCGCGTTTGATTCCTTAGTCCCTTAGTCGTAAAATTCGTGCAAAAACGGCAAGAAAAAGCTGTAACTACTTGAGCCGATAAGCTGATAAGCTTAAGAGCTTAAGAGCTGATAACTCAACTTTTGGGATTAGATTTCATTGATAACAAGTTTGTTCTTTGACAGATTGACATAATTGAGTGCTATTTCCAGCAGTGTATCGAAGATAGTCTGTGCTGTTTTTTCACAGAAAGCACCCATTTCACGAAGACGATCCGCTGCCAGAGTGAGGATTCTGTACAATGCTTCAACGAACGATATGTCGCTCAGTTCATCACAACAAGCATAGAATAGGTCACCGAAGGTTCTATCATCAGTTTCCAGGCGACACCGGTAGGTCAGAAACATGTAGCGCATGAACACAATGGTGGTGTGAGCGATCAGGGCATCGTAGTCACGGCACTGGATCTCTTTTGCCAACTTCAGATGTTGCTTGGCCATTTTGAAGAACACTTCGATATCCCAACGCTTGCCGTAGATCCGGACAACATCTTCGTCAGGAAGGTGGATATCGGTGGACAGCAGCGCAAGCCAGTCTTTCTTACGGCGGTCGCGGACAAAGACCACCTTGGCTTTTTGTTCGTCTTTGAGCGTTACAATAACGCCGGCCAGAATCTTTGCCCGGCCCCGGCGCTTTGTTGGACGAAGCCGCTACGCGGCAGGCAATTTGAGCAATTTTTTTCTCCCTGATTAACCTGCTGTAAATTCCTTCTTTCTTTGTGATAAAAAGAAAACGGTAAGGCAAGCACATTTGCCTTTCTTATCAATTATTACAAAGAGGAGGTTACAATGAACATCAACATGCCAAAAAATCCGCAATTTATCAAGTATTATCGGAAACACCAAAAGTGTCTGAAACTCAATGGATTTCAGCCAAAAACCATTGAGGCATACTCAAGGGCAATCAGACGTATCGGAAACTATTTCGATTGCCGGATCGACAATCTTACATCTGACCAGTTACTTGACTATTTCAACGAACTCTTGGAGTCTCATTCCTGGAGCGCGGTCAAACTCGATCTGTACGGCCTGAAATTCTTCTACACCAGTGTGCTGAATAAAACCTGGCATGACATCCCCTTGATCAAGCCGCCAAAGACAACCAGGATTCCGGATATTCTGTCCGTCGATCAGGTAAAGCAACTCATTGTCGCAACCAACAGGTTGAGTTATAAGGTCTTTTTCTTCACAATCTACAGCATGGGACTGCGTCTTGGCGAAGGTATAAAGTTGACAGTGGGAGATATAGACTCCGCCAACATGCGGGTTCATATCCGTGACGCCAAGGGTAACAAAGACAGGCTGGTTCCTCTGCCGGAAAACACATTGCGCATTCTGAGAAAATTCTGGAACCTTCACAGACATCCCCATTTCATTTTCCCAAACCGTAAAAGAGGACTGAAAAATGCAAGACTGGTTGATCGGCCTTTGGAAAGAGGTGGCATCCAGACAGCCATGAAAACCGTTGTCCAACAAATCGGCATTAAAAAAAAATCTCATGCCATTCCCTGCGTCACAGCTATGCGACGCATTTGCTGGAAGCAGGGGTTGATCTTATCGAATTACAACAAATCCTGGGCCATGTCAGTGTCCTGACAACCTCCAGATACACTCACCTCACGACCAACACCCGAGACAATGCCTGCCAGGCTATCAATACGCTGGCCAGCACCTTTGACATAACATGGGGAGGGGTCAAATGATTCTGCTCTCCTCGATCATCAACGAATTTGCCGACAGTTTTTTAGACCGATACAAAAACAGTATCATGCCGTGCCAGAAACGAGCTCTACAGGCTATGAAGCAGTGCAGGCAGGAGCATGGCCCCCACATGCTGGCACAATGTACAAATCACAACTGCTTAAAACAAACGTACATTCCCCATTCCTGCGGCCACAGGAGTTGTCCTCATTGCCAGAACCATGAAAGCCACCAGTGGATTGATAATCAGTTGGGAAAGCTCCTTCCTGTCCAATACTACCTGATCACCTTTACACTCCCCAGCCAACTCCGGGATCTTGCTTGGAAAAATCAGATGAAAATCTATTCTCTAATGTTCGCCTGTGTTCAGGATGTCCTGAAAACATTCACCCAAAACGACAAAAAACTCCGTGGCAAAGCGGGATTTACAGCAATGCTGCATTCCCACTCGAGAGTGCTTGGTTATCATCCGCATATTCATGTTCTCATGCCCGGTGCAAGCATTAACGCAAAAACCGGATTGTGGCGGGTGAAATCGTCCGACTATCTTTTCAGCCACAAGGCTTTGGCAAAAGTCTTCAGGGCAAAGCTCCTGGAAG
>JAFDAE010000184.1 GCA_019314005.1 Deltaproteobacteria bacterium
TCTGCCATTGCAAGGCACGAGCGGGCAGGTTGGTTTTTCATTCGATTTTAAAATAATTTGAGGAGCGGAGCGACACCATTATTCGACGTTCGATGTTCAATGTTCGATGTTGGACGCTCATCTTTCAAAACAACTTTTTGATCTTAAAATGCTACAGAAACATTAACTCCAAATTCTGTAGAATTGTTTTTTGGCTCATACCATGTCGTCCCTCCAGGGTCTGTTGTAGTCTTTGAGTCCTCTATATTCCAATATCTTACAAAAGGTTCAATTGTAAAAACATGCTTCAGATGTTCTTTTTGCAATTTAATAGAACCTCTCCATCCATAACCATCATCTTGGTCGTTTTCAATATCATAATACCCGGGGATGCTACCCAGGTTACTTTTTTGCTTTCCCTTCCAGAAATAGTCGTACTCCAATATTACTCCTATAGACCACCCGTTATTCAATTCAGTAAGTGTTTCTAGGCCTATTGGACTATAATAATAATTTGATTCTCTTTCATATCCGGCCGCCCCTGTTGAAGAGACCCTTCCGGACGAATCGTCGTTTAAATATCTATATCCTATCCCTATATAAGGCGTAATAATAGATCTGTTTAATATGTGAAAATCATATCCGCCCAGCCCCCTGAATTCCATCATATAATCGTTTATATTATCTATGGTCCCTGAATTTTTGTAATCTACCTGCCCATAACTAAATTTGCCCTCTGCTTTTATCATAATGTAATTGTGATAAGTATAGGAGCCTCCTATCCCATGCATGAAACCTTTTTCCTCCATGACGTCAGGTTCCTCATAAGTAATATGCGACATCTCAACTCCTACCCTCCAGGTATGCATTTGCAATGGTTCTGCGAAGCTGCTCCCAATCCCCAAAAACATAAAACACATTGCTAATGACACTATCCACTTTTTCATTTATTTCTCCGTTCAATTGCCTTAAAGTATAAAAAGGTGAGGATTTCGTAAAAAGTTGGACTTTTTACGAAATTATTGAGGCTCAAAGATCAAAAATTTAACAGCTATATCATCCTATTGTTAATTTATCAAGGGCTTGAGACCTTGGTCTCGGCTTATGTGCGTAATAGGCAATTCCCATGGCATTGCAAATAGACGGTCGTCACGGTGAGGGGGGTGGCCAAATCCTCAGAACGGCCCTTTCTTTGGCGTCCTTACTCCAAAGACCGGTAGAGATCACTCACATTCGGGGAGGTCGCAAGACTCCCGGACTGCGACCCCAGCACCTGATGGGAATAAAGGCTCTTTCTGCTATTACAGCAGCCAAGGTCGAAGGGGGAGCAGTCGGCTCACAGCGCCTCTACTTTGAACCCCGCGACCTGAGATCAGGAGACTACACTTTTGATATCGGTACAGCAGGGTCGACCGGTCTTGTCTTGCAAACCGTGTTCCCTGTTTTACTCAGAGGCAAGAGGCCCTCCATCGTTACGATTATCGGGGGGACTCATGTGGCATGGAGTCCCTGCTTTCATTATCTTAAGAAGATATTTCTTTCTGCCTTATATAAAATGGGAATAACCGCGTCTCTGGAGATTGATCGATGGGGGTGGTACCCAAAGGGAGGAGGAAAGATTACGGTATCGTTAACACCGGCCCAACGGCTTATGCCTATAGAAATGGTCAAACGGGGAGAACTAAGCAAGTTAAACATTCTTTCTGCGCTTTCCAACCTTCCACGCAAGATCGGCGAAAGGCAGAGGGATCAGGCGCTTAAACGGCTCAGCAATCAAGGTTATTTCCCTGAAACAGAGCTAATTCAGGCCCCGTCTTACGGACAAGGGACGGTGCTTTTTATTGAGCCGGCATTTGAAAAAAGCTTCGCCGGGTTTACCTCTCTGGGGGAAAGAGGAAAACCTGCCGAACAGGTCGCAAACGATGCCTGCAACGAGTTTTTTAAGTTTATCCAAACAGAGGCTGCTATTGACGAGCATTTGGCCGATCAATTGCTCCTCTACATGGCGCTTGCCAACGGCAAATCAACATTTATCACGAACCGGATTACCCGCCACCTACGTACAAATGCCTGGTTGATAGAACAATTCCTTCCTGTTAAATTTGACATAGACGAAACTACCGGCAGGGTAAGTGTCAAAGGGATAAGTCGTATATGAGTTTGCTTATCACAGTTACTTCGAATTTCCTTGAAAAGAGTCACAAATTCCGGTATGCTTATTTTTAGTTTTACATATATTTTTCCTTTATATTTAGCTCATTAGTTAGTCGCTTTCTCTTTATACCCCTGTTAGAATTTACCATAAAAGAAACCACCTATTGTCTATTAAGGTATCGCTTTCGGAGGAAAAGTATCATGAGAACGATAATAACAATATTTTTCTTTTTAATCTGCATGGCTTCAACATTTGATTGTTATGGCCAACTTGAAACCGTCAAACACGATGAAGGCAGTAGTGATCCCATGTTTCAGCAGAAATGTTCCAATTGTCATGAAGTTGACGAAGGCGGAATGCTTCTAATGGATCAAAAAGTGTGGAATAATACCATACTCCGAATGAGCAAGAAACAAGGCGCGGATATTACCAAATCGGATATTGAAAAATTGGTAAGCGCTCATGTTGAAAAGGAGAAGGCAGAAAGAGAATCCTTTCTGAGGGAATGCACTCGTTGCCACGAAGCAGGAAAATCATTATCGGATATCAAGACAAAAGAGGCTTGGGAAGAGACGATTCGTCGAATGATGACCAAGGCCAAAAGGGAAGTAAGTGATTACAAAATCAATATGTTAATAAGTTACCATGTGAGATATCAAGAGGACATCATGAAAAAATGTTCTCAGTGCCACGATCCCACAAGGATTGTAACCTTGCAACGCGACGAAGCAACATGGAAAAAGACAGTCGCTGCTATGTGCGAGAAGAAAAATGCTGATATCTGTAAGGATGAGATAAACATTATAGCGCGCTATCATATTCAGAGGCAGAAAGCCGAACTCTTTCAAAGAAAATGTTCAGGGTGCCATACTTTGGAACGATCTTTCCACACCCTGAAAGATGAGGACTCCTGGCAGAAGACCATTCAGACCATGGCGAAAAAAGAGGGAAGCGGCATCACTAAGAGTGATGTTTCTGAGCTGGTCAGTTTGCATATGACAAGGCAGAGAAAGGAACATGAGCTGTTTTTAAGGGATTGTTCCCAATGCCATCCAGTGGATGTTGCCCTGCAAACGGGAAAAACAGTTGAACAATGGAGAGTAACGGCCAAGAGTATGATGAAGAAGGCGGGCAAGAAAGTGACTAATGAGGAGCTTGATATACTTACGCACTATCACGTAAGATATGAAAAAAGTATGGCCGACCTTGCTATGAAGGCATGTTCTCGGTGTCATGGCCCGGAACGAACATTGACTTCATCGGCAACCAAGGATACCTGGGCGCGGGTTATCCTTGAAATGAGCGAAAAGGAAGGTAGTGGCATAACATATGATGACGTGAGAAGACTGGCACAATATCACGTGGCAAGACAAAAAATCGGACAACAAGTCTTCAAGAAGGACTGTTCGGAATGTCATGATCCAGAAGCAGAAGAGACATTGAAAGAAAAAAAGTCGAGAGCTGAATGGAGACAAACCATCAGACGCATGATGGGCAAATCCGGCAAGATGATCACGGACGAAGAGGTTGACATATTGATAAACTATCACATAGCGAGGACACGATAGGCTGAGATGATAATTGTTCAGATTCTTGTTCCCTTATAGAACAGATGAACATCTGGAGTTCTTAGCGCGAGCGATATTTTATCTCCGGTTTTTCGCTGAAAAAGTGGCGATGCCTTGGCTATGATTCTTCCGTTGACAGTCTTTACATAAAGAATAGTTTCCGATCCGATATGCTCGACAACCTCCAGAGACCCAAGAAACGGGCCATCGCCCGGCATTAATGACTCCGGTCTTATTCCTATTGTCACCTTTAGCCCCAAATATTTTTTCAGCCCGCTCCTTGAGCTAAGATCGATTATGAGGGATCTGGCTCTAAATAAGATTTTGTCCTTATCCACGGTTAGGACTCCTTCAATAAGATTTATCTGAGGGCTCCCTATAAAGGTGGCCACAAAGAGATTGGATGGTCTTTTGTATAATTTTTGCGGGGGACCGATTTGTTGAATAACGCCCTTGTCCAGTAATATGATTTTATCCCCGAGGGTCATTGCTTCCACCTGGTCGTGGGTAACATATACCATGGTAGTGCCTAATTTTTGGTGAAGCCTTGCGAGCTCCACCCTCATAGTACTCCGGAGCCTGGCGTCGAGATTGGAAAGCGGCTCATCAAAAAGGAAAATCTGAGGGTTTCTTACAATTGCCCGTCCAATCGCGACTCTTTGCTTCTGGCCTCCTGACAATTCCCTTGGCTTCCTATCCAATAAGTCTCCTATGTCTAAAAGCTTCGCAGCCTTTCTTACCTTTTTATCTATCTTTGTCTTTGAGAGTTTTTTAATTTTAAGCGAGAACGCCATATTTTTATATACATTCATGTGGGGATAAAGGGCGTAACTCTGAAACACCATGGCAACGTCTCTTTCCTTGGGGGTAAGATTGCTTACATCTATGTCGCCGATGAATATTTCTCCTTTGTCACATTGGTCCAACCCTGCTATTATTCTCAGTATAGTGGTCTTTCCGCATCCTGACGGCCCGAGCAGTATACAAAACTCGCCATCTAAGACTTCAAGGGATATATTCTTTATAATCGTATTCCTGCCAAACGATTTTGTTAGTTTTTTTATTTTTAATTCTGCCATGGTTATCCTTTTATCGCCCCCGCCGACAGCCCGCTGACAATCCTTTTCTGAAAGAGAAAAACAAGCAGCACAAGGGGCACGGTAGCCACTGTAGAGGCAGCAGCAATCTCTCCCCAGGGAAGGGTATATTGGCCCTGGAACAATGCTATTCCAATAGGAAGCGTCTGAAATTTGCGTTGTGTCATAATTAAGAGCGCAAAGAAAAATTCATTCCATGCGTAAATAAGCTGCAAGCCGAACCACGATCTTATAAAGGGTCTGGATACGATTACAACCATCGATTCGTGCGGCATCCTCAAGCTCTTTGGGGAGTTCCTTGAAAAAAACGGTCAATATCCAGACGCCGAGTGGCAAGGTTAGTGTTACATAAGGGATTATGAGTCCTTGATAGCTGTTTAGCCATCCCAGGGATTGCATTATTTTCCACACCGGTCCTGCTATTGATATTTGAGGAAACATGGAAACAAGCAGGAGACTCCCCATAATCAACCCTTTGTACTTTAATCTCAGGCGTGCAAGAACATAAGCTGACAGGATGGAGATAAAAAGGGTGATAAACGTAGTGGCCCCGGCCACTATAGCGCTGTTTTTTACGTAGTGCAAGAGGTCGTATTTTACAATGGCCGAGTGGTAAAAATGGAGCGATCCTGATGGGGCAAGCGTAGGAGGAATCGCGGTAACCTCTGCCTGTGTCTTTAGCGAGGTATTTACAAACCAGATAAACGGCAGAAGGCTCATAAAGACTATTACGAATGTTACTCCACAAAAAATCAATTTAGATAGTTTCATCTTTATCCTTTTTAAAAGTTATGTTTCTGTAAATAGACGCGTTCTCATAAGCCGTATGTAGAGTAACGACAACACAAAAACCGTTATAAAGACCAGCACGGAAATTGTTGAACCATAACCCATAAATCCTTCCGCAAATATCTTTTTGTATCCATAAAACTGGAGCACATTTGTAGCATTGGCAGGTCCTCCCTGTGTCATAACAAAGACGAGGTCGAAAACCCTGAAAGCATCCATGGTCCTGAAAAGAAGCGCAATCAGTATAGCGGGCTTAATGAGGGGTAGCGTTATCCTTCTAAATCGTTGCCATGCGTTGGCCCCGTCTATTTTTGCGCTTTCATAAAGCTCATCCGGAATGGTCTGCAGACCTGCCAGGATCAGGAGCGCGGCAAAAGATGATGTCTTCCATACATCTGCCGTTACTATAGCGGCAAAAGCAAAAAAAGGATCCGCAAGCCACGCCCTGTGCTTTGAAACATCCGAACCGAACAAAACATAGTTCAAAAGCCCGTAGTTGTCGTTACAGATAAATCTCCACATTTGGGATGACACAACCGTAGGGATTGCCCACGGCACAAGGATTGCCGCTCTTACCAAGCCTCTACCCCTGAAATGTCTGTTTATAACAAGGGCGATAATCAGGCCAAAGAGTATCTCAAGGAAAGTGGAAACAGAGACAAATGCAAATGTAGTTATTAGCGAGCGTAGCGCAATCCTGTCGTGCAACAGTTCTTTGTAGTTTTCAAGTCCGATAAATGGTTGCCCGATGGATGGGAGGCCGAGTATTATCCTGTGGAGGCTTAGAAAAAAGGAATAAAGGATAGGATAAAATGCGAATATACAAACAAAGGCAATGCATGGTATGAGCAGTGATGTGGCAAATAGTTTTTCATTTGTTATGGATGAAAATCTTATTTTCATAATAAAAACTTTAATAAGAAAGCAGTCTATCTATTTCCTGCGAAGCAGCATGAGCTTCTTTTTCTATATCCGATGTCGGGTCTGAAATCACTTTGTGGAAGTAATACTGCAACGCATTGGATACGGCAGGATAAAGAGGGGTCCTCGGACGAGGCCAGGCGGTTAAAAAAACATCCCTCATGTCGGAAAACTGAGGATATGCCCGAATAATTTCCTCGTCATCATAGAGCGTTTTTCTGGTTGGAGCAAGTCCCGCCTTCAATGCAAGCTGTTTTTGAATTTTTGCACTTGTCAAAAACCGGACAAAGGTCCAAGCAGCCTCTTTGTTTTTAGAATATCTGCTGATTCCGAGTTGCCATCCTCCCAGCGTGGCGAAGCTCGTGCCTCCGGGAAAATGAGGCAGCTTAGCAATGCCCACCTTTCCTGCTATCTTGGAGCGTTGAGGATTGTTTGAAATCTCCCACGCATAAGGCCAGTTCCTGTGGAAGACTGCCTTGCCCTGTATAAAAAGAGATAGAGATTCAGGCTCTTGATATGTCAGCGCTCCTTTAGGGGCAATTACGCCTATAATATTATCTCTTACAAATTTGACCGCGTCAATTGCGGGTTTTTCCGCAATTTCAGATTTCCCTGTTTGTGGATTTAGAATCCTTCCGCCGTTGCTCAAGATGTATTCCATCATATCGCAAACAAGGCCTTCATATTGCTTAAACTGTCCTGAAAATCCGCAAATTTCCCTGTTTTTGCTCTCTTCGGACACAATCTTTTTTGCCTGTTTAACCATTTCCTCCCATGTTTCAGGTGGATTGAAACCATGCCGTTTAAGCAGGTCTTGACGATAGTAGAGCATTCCGCTGCCAACGAAAAGGGGAACACCATAGATTTTGCCTTTGTAAGAATTCGCCAGGATTGGGCTACTCAAAAAATTTTCTTGCTCCGGGGAAGGAAAGAATTCATCAAGGGGGAATGCCCAGCCGGCTGAAGCAAATTCAGGGGGCCATATGACATCCATGAAAAAGACATCCACATCAGGACTGCGATTTTTTAGCTTCTGTGTTAGGAGATCATGAAAGGCTGTAGACGAATGGGGGCCTACCTCCCTTATAACGTGAATGTCAGGGTGCTCAGCCTCAAAAAGCGCATGAATTTCTTCCCAAACTGCCGGATGATTGGGTTTCCATGTAATAAACCGAATTGTTGTTTTTCCAACGTCTTCTTTTTTCGTACACCCTATTATGAAAAATATGCTCAGCATGGCAAGGAGTACAATAAAAACCATCGAAAACTGTGGTGACTTGTTCCATACAACCTTCCATTTACGCATAGGTTTTTCCTTTTTATTCTCTTTATATATACCATAACTCGCAAAGGGTTGCATAACAACATATTTTTAAACGTTATGGTGTCCAAGATAATTTAATTTCTATAGAAGCGAGACCTTTGCAGGATATAATCCATAAAAAACTGTTGACTTGATTTGTAAATTACCCTGTTGTATACTTATTTACAAAATCATATCAGCTAAGGGCAATGCGACTCAATTTCTTTTGGTAGGTCAAAGAACTTTGATGTTAATCTTGAAAGCTTCCATTTGCTGCGCTGACAAGATACTATAACCTCACCTACCCAGCTATTGTTCTTACACCACAACCTCAAAGCGAAAAGCCGGACATCACTGTTTTAGGGGGCAATGATGCCACATTCCAAGATTCTCATAGTTGACGATGAACCTCGTATGTGCAAGAGCCTTAAGGTCTTGTTAAGTGCAGCGTCGTATGAAGTACATACGTGTAAAAATGGTGAAGATGCTATGAAGTCTCTGGATGAGAATATGTTTGACCTTATCCTTCTGGACATAGTTATTCCAGACATGGATGGCCGGCAGATAATGAACCACATAACCAGTCGGTGTCCGGATACTCCGATCATCCTTATGACCGGCCATGCCTCGGTAGAATCAGCCGTCACGGCGCTTAGGGGTGGGGCCTACGATTACCTTAAAAAGCCGTTTGAGCATGAGGAATTATTAAAGACGATACGCAATGCCCTTAATCAAAAAAGATTGTATAGCGAGCGGAAGAAGGCGGAGGAGGATTGGGCAAATACATTCGATGCCGTGACCGATATGATTATGGTCCTGGACAGCGACCACGGAAAGAAATGTTATGAGGTAATGCACGGGCGAAACCACCCGATTCAGCAATGTCCGATGGTTCTCACCATGAAGACATTAAAATCTCACACCACAGAGATGACCGTGCCCGAAATGGGCGGTACCTTCATATGCTCTACGTCTCCAATACTTGATCGTGAGGGGAAACTGACGGGTTATACCCATACACTAAAGAATATTACGCAATCTAAGCGTCTTGAAGCTCAACTCCAACAAGCTCAGAAGATGGAATCTATCGGCACCCTGGCCGGCGGCATTGCTCACGACTTTAATAACCTCCTTATGGGTATTCTGGGGCATACCTCCTTGATGCTTTTAGACATCGATTCGTCGCATCCACATTATAAAAAATTGAAAGTCATTGAACAACAGGTTCAAAGCGGGGTTAAGTTGACCCGGCAGCTTCTCGGATACGCCAGACAGGGAAGATATGAGGTCACACCGATTGACCTGAACCAATTAGTGCAAGAAACCTCAGAGACCTTTGGTAGAACGAGAAAAGAGATTACAATCCAGCTAAAGCTTTCCGAGAGCTTATATGCAATAGAGGCAGACCATGGGCAAATTGAGCAGGTTCTTTTGAATCTGTATGTAAACGCTACAGATGCCATGCCTGGCGGTGGAGATCTCATTATAAAAACCATTAATACTACACACGAAGATTTCAAAAGTAAGATGTATGATCCAAAGCCGGGTAAATATGTCTTATTAACGGTGACTGACACAGGCGTAGGCATGGATAAAAAGACCCAGAAACGCATTTTTGAGCCATTCTTTACGACCAAAGAGATGGGCAGAGGCACAGGTCTTGGATTGGCTTCTGTTTACGGCATCATAAAGGGCCATAATGGACATATTTCTGTCGAATCTAAGAAAGGGCGTGGAAGCACCTTCAGTATTTACTTGCCTGCAACAGATAAAAAAGTGCGGAACACCGTCAAAACCTCTGGTCGATTTATTAAGGAAACCGGCACTGTGCTCATGGTAGACGATGAAGCAATAATGTTGGAAGTGGGCCGGGAAATGTTAGAGGTGATAGGCTACAAGGTGCTCACAGCCAACGACGGAAAAGAGGCTGTCAAGGTTTATAAGAACAATCGAGATACAATAGATGTTGTCCTGTTGGATATGGTCATGCCCAATATGGGTGGCGGTAAAACGTATGACAGATTGAAAGAGATAAATCCTAACATAAAAGTCGTCCTTTCGAGTGGCTACGCAATTGATGGTGAAGCCACTAAGATATTGGAGCGGGGCTGTAACGGTTTTATTCAGAAACCGTTTAATGTGTCAGAGCTGTCTCAGAAATTAGGGAAGATTTTGTGGGCAAAATAAACTCATCAAAGGTCTCATATTAGGGAGACTCATACACGAGACTTCCGGTCAACCTGGTATCATATCCTCCCAGTTTTTCTACTCGTCTTTTAAAAGTGTCGGACCGTATTACTCCCAGCATGAGTTGGATCGTTTCTTCTGTAAAGAATCTTTTGGGAATTATTAAATCGTATTGTTCGGTTACGATCGGGATAAAGCCCAGATCAAGCGCCCTGGCGGCAGCATATATTCCCAGGCCGCAGTCCGCCCTTCCGCTCAATACGCATGCCGCAATCGACATGTGTGTAAACTCCTCTGTATCATACCCCCTGATTCTTTCCGGATCAATTCCGAGCTGCTCCAAGCGATAATCAAGGAGAACCCGGGTCCCTGAGCCGGCCTGACGATTGATAAAGGTAATGTCCTCACGGACCAGGTCATCAATTCCCTTTATCCCTTTCGGGTTGTCTCGAAGTACAATAAGGCCTTGCTGCCGTACAATCAGATTAATCACCTTTACAGGGAGATCCGGAAGGTATCGCTTGATATATGAAATATTGTACGATCCGGTCTTTGCGTCAAGAAGATGCGAACCGGCCACGTGGCAGATCCCTTTCTTAAGCGCCATAAGCCCACCAAGACTTCCGATGTGACTCGAAGAGAGACGAAACTGATCGTTTTTTTTCTTGTTTTCATCAGCCAACACATCGAGTGTGTTATCGTGACTTCCTACAACTACAATAGTGTTTGAGATCTCCTCGGGTGTTTTGAGGAGTTCGGCAGTCACGGTTTCTTCTTCCTTGATTCCTTCTATATGACTCGGGATTCGTATAATACCATCCGCCTCTGTAATGGTGGTAATGGAGCCGGCCGCGCGCGGAAGGGGAGTGGCCACAATTGTATCACCAACTTTACCGAGTTTTACGCGGACAAATTCTTCGATTCCCAACTTGGAAGGGATCTTTTTAGGTAGCCTTATTGGTATAGTGTCCCGCACGGGCTCTCTGATACCGAGCATACGGCAGATAAGGGGCTGCACAAACTGTTCGAACGCCATTATAGCGGAAACCGGATATCCCGGTATGCCTATAATCGGTTTTCCTTTGATGATGCCAAGGATAGTCGGTTTTCCCGGCATCATGGTGACACCGTGCATTAAAACTTCTCCGAGTTCACCGATCACCTTCGCGGAATAATCTTCAGAACCTGCTGAAGAGCCGGCGATCATGAGGATAATATGATTCTTTTGGGTGACTGCCTCGTCCACCGCGTCCCTAATGAGGTCATACTCATCCGGTACAATGGGGTGTGAGACGTGTACCCCACCGCATGCAGTAACCAAGTTACTCAGTATTGCGGAATTGCTTTCAATCACCTGCCCGGGGGCGAGGTTGTGCGGACCAAGGTCCTGGTACCGTACCAGTTCGGAACCTGTGGGGATAATGACTGCGCGCGGTTTTTCCTTTACCGCAACTTCAAAGACACCCCCTCCCAGAAGCGCTCCCACACAACAAGGGGTTATTTTATGGTTTTGCGCAAAAAGTAGTTCGGTCGCTACAATATCTTCTCCTACCTTTCGGACATGCTGCCAGGGAAAAGCAGCAGATTCGATTTCGATAGTCTCTTCATCTATCTCGGTAACATATTCGATCATAATAACCGCATCGGTATCGGGCGGGAGAATATTGCCGGTATTTACATAAAATGCGTCTTTCTCAATTGTGAGCTGTTTGGGGCGGTCCATTGTGGTACCGAACGTGTTTTCTGCGCGGACCGCGATCCCGTCCATTGCAGCAACGTGAAAGGGGGGAGAGGAGAAACGCGCTGTCACCGAAGAAGCAGTGATTCGTCCCACAGCCTCAACCGAAGAGATGATTTCGTGTCTGAGAAGTTCCTTGATAGAAGCTCGATCAAGGAATATGCGCCGGGCCTCTTCAAGGGTTTTCATTTGAAGGTAGATATTTCGTTTCATAATCTTCCAGCGATCAGCTGTCAGCGATCAGCTTTCAGCTATCAGGATGCAAATTAAAGCTGATCGCTGACAGCTGATAGCTTTAAATTTAGACTTCCTTAGAACATTTCTACCGTAACAACGCTCCCTTTATCCAACCCCTCTGAATTAATATCGATCTCTATTAGTCCGTCTGCCTCTACCATGGTGCGGATCAGTCCGGATTTTCCGAGAATGGGATGGGCAACTAAACTTCCTGCCTCACGGGACAGACGGACTCGCACAAAATCTGTCCGTCCTTGAACAGATGCAAGATTGCGGCTTA
>JAFDAE010000017.1 GCA_019314005.1 Deltaproteobacteria bacterium
ATTAATATCATGGGCAGGTGTGATTTTGAGAGCGCCGGTTCCAAATTCCATTGCAACGTATTCATCGAAAATGAGAGGGATTACCCTGTTCATGAGCGGAAGGATTACCTTTGTTTCCTTAAGGTCTTTGTACCGCTTGTCTTTTGGGTTGACGGCCACAGCGGTGTCGCCCAGCATAGTTTCAGGTCGGGTGGTTGCCACCACTACCGATCCTTTGCCGTTTTCAAACGGATAACGGACGTGGTACAGATGGCCGTTGTGGTCTTCGTGCTCCACTTCAAGGTCTGCCAGCGCAGTCCGGCACCGCGGGCACCAGTTGATAAGATAATTGCTTCTGTAGATAAGCCCTTGGTTGTAAAGCTCTACAAAGACCTTTCTTACAGCCTTTGACAGACCTTCATCCATGGTAAATCGTTCTCGATCCCAGTCACAGGAAGCCCCAAGCCGTTTAAGCTGCTTGATGATCGCGCCGCCGTATTCCTTGCGCCATTCCCATACACGTTCAATAAATTTTTGACGACCAAGCTGGTGACGGTCGATCCCCTCTATTGCAAGTTGTTTTTCCACCACATTCTGGGTGGCGATTCCCGCGTGATCGGTCCCGGGCATCCATAATACGTTGTAACCCTGCATTCTCTTATAGCGACATAATATATCCTGTAATGTGTTATTATGGGCATGTCCCATATGGAGAACACCGGTCACATTAGGAGGGGGGATTACTATTGAATACGGTTTCTTATTGCTTACGTCATCTGCCGTAAACAAATGTTCTGATTCCCAATATGTATACCAGCGTTTTTCAACATCCTCTGGTTCATATGCCTTACTCAACAAATCTGAAGCCATTAATTCTTCCTTCTTCAATAAACAAGAAAAAAATCTATTTTGTCATGAAACAAGAGATTCTTATCATGAAACAGATGAAAAGAATATACTCTTTTTAGAAAAATCCGTTCGGGTAAAGTGGAAGGGTCTTTGGTTGAACGTTTTGCAAAGGTCTCAAAATAAAATGGGGATTAATAATTAATCCCCAGGCTTCAGCATAGAGCAAGAAGGTCTTTCCAACTTTACTCTATTCTCTATTTTCTGTCCTCTGTCTTCTGTCCTCTATTCTCTTTACTCTATCCTCTATCACTTTAGAGCGGATTTTATTCTTTCTATCTCTTTTAAAATAGCCTGTTCAGCCTCTTTTGTTACGATTCGTTCAGCTATTTCACTTATAGCATCCTTTGCCGCACGGGTTACGAGAGCTTCGAGTTCCTCTTTTGAGAATTGAGAGGCTATTATTTCGGGGTCTATCCGAGCCTCTTTTGATTCTGATCCGGTTTCAAGCTCCATGCCCAAATCGGCCAGCAAATCTGTTTCTCCAACGTCCTTGTATTCTACCCCCGGGTCAGGGCCTTCCTCTTGTCCCTCTGTCGGGGGAGCAACAGCTTCCGACGGCGCTTCTTCCACGGTTTCGGTTAGTTCTATGATCTCTTCGTCGTCTTCAGAGGTAGTATCGGATACTTCCTCAACAAGGTCTATTATCTCTTCATCCGATTCTGAAGCTTGTTGGGCTGTTTTTTCACTTATATCATCCATATAATACCCCCCTTTCAGGATTACCGGTAGGCCGCAGATTGAAAATAACAGCGTAAAGAGCCTCTTGCAGAAACAGCCATCTACTGCGATCGGCTGCAAAAGTCCTGCGCTGCGTCATCGTCGTAAAATCGTCCTCAATCCCGCTTTAGCGGGACTACGCCTGCGGCGATTTGACTCCTCTTCCTTGCGCAGAACTTTTTCGCACGATCTCGTGACGAAGTTGTTTCTGCAAGAGGCTCTAAAATTTATAAAAAAATATCACAGGCGGTTAGATGTGTCAAGGTACGCTCTTTTGCCTATTCCCTTCAACCATACCATATTATTCTGTTGACAACGGATTCAATATTGCTCTATTAATTAACCTTGGAATTTCAGGTAGTTTTTTTGAAAATGGGCATGGTATGCCTCAACCTGGAGATGTTGTGTCAAAAATTTTGTTAATAGATGACGAAGCGGGCATCAGAACCCTGTTAAGCATATCCCTCAAAAGCGACGGTTATGACGTTGTAACAGCAGAGAACGGAAAACGCGGTATCGAACTTTTTGAACAGGAAGCCCCTTCGATTGTCTTAACAGATATAAAAATGCCGGGGATGGATGGGCTGGATGTCTTACGGAGGATTAAAGAGATAAGCCCGGAGACAGAGGTTATTGTAATCACAGGGCACGGTGATATCGAGGTTGCTATCAAGGCGTTGCAGTTTGAGGCATCTGATTTCATCACAAAACCTGTTAGTGATAAAGTTCTTTCTATAGCCCTTAAGCGCGCTGAAGAAAGATTGAAGCTCAAACAGCAACTAAAGAACTATACATATGACCTTGAAAATGAGGTAAAGAAAAAGACCAAAGAGCTGAAAAAATCGTACAAAGAGATGGAAGCCATTTGCGACATAACCCGCGGGGTGAGTGAAAAAAAATCCCTGGCAGAAGCATTTGATTTCATAATCAGCCGAGTAAAACACATTCTTTCTTTTGAAGAGGCAATCCCTCTGATTTTCAACGAAGGGAAAGACGGATTTGTTGAGGCGGCCGGCTATAGAGGCATAGATAGAGCAGACAGAGATGACCTGATCTCAGATATCGCATTGATGCGCGTGCCTATGGACATAGCTGAATTGAATGACCAAGGATGTACGTGGCTGGGGAATTTTGATAGCTATCAGTCTCTATCTGTTGTCCCGATAATTAAAAAGGACGAACCTATCGGCGGCTTAATGTTACTTGCTTCTGAGCGCGCTGTTTTTTCTAAAGCAGATTTACGCTTTCTCTATCTCATGCTTGCACAGGTTGCCGGTGTCATACGTAGAATTGCGCTTAATGGCGAGAGGCTAAAAAAATTAGAAAATAAGGTCAAGATGTTTTCGGGCTATGGGGGTATTATTGGAAAAGATCATAAGATGCATCAGATCTATCAGTTGATTTTGGATATAGCCCCTACCGACGCGACTGTATTGATTCAAGGAGAGAGCGGGTCAGGGAAAGAGCTTGTGGCGCGGGCGATTCATTACCATAGTGAACGCAAGGACGATCCTTTTGTGGTTGTTAATTGTTCCGCCTATCCGGAGACACTCCTTGAAAGTGAACTGTTCGGTCATGAGAAAGGAGCTTTTACCGGGGCTACACATCGGAGGGCCGGACGGTTTGAATTGGCCAACAAGGGAACCCTTTTCTTGGACGAAATCGGGGAGATCCCTTTGGTATCACAAGTTAAGCTCCTCAGGCTTCTCCAATTTCAAAAGTTTGAAAGGCTGGGAGGTATAGAAACTATCGGAGTGGATGTGAGGATAATAGCAGCTACCAACAAAGATTTAAAAAGAGAAGTGGAAAAAGGAAACTTTAGAGAGGACTTATATTACCGTCTGAATGTTATTCCGATCAACATCCCCCCCCTCCGTGCGAGACAAAACGATACTCCTCTTTTGGTTGAACATTTCTTGAAAAGATTTAACTCTCGAGGCAATAAAACAGTAAAAGGGATTTCTCCTGAGGCCATGAAGATATTGATGGGTTATAATTGGCCTGGAAATGTAAGAGAATTAGAAAATATCATTGAACATGCTTTTATCCTTACCAAGGACGAAGTTGTCGGCGAGCAAAGCCTGCCGCTTGGCATACGTTTTATTGTCGATAAGGAGGAAAAGATAAGCTCCTTTGAAGAGAACGAAAGACGATTTCTTGCCAGAATGCTGGAAGAATATAGATGGAATAAATTGCAGGTCGCAAAAAAACTTAATATTAGCCGCAGCACGCTATATGCGAAGCTGAAAAAGTATAACATACAATCGATTAATAATTAAGGAATTGAGGAATTGAGGAATTGAGGATTGAACTGTCTTTTACAAATCTTCAATCGACAATCTTCAATCGTCAATGGATTAGGGGATTAGGGAATTAATGGTTCTTCATCAGGAAGTTAAAACGATGCGATTGAGAATAGCTGCCATTGTAAATTTGATCCGGGGTAACTTGAGAAACAAAATGATGCTGGGTATCACACTGATTTTGTTTGTTGTAATGGGGGGGTTTACTTATTACGAGACGACACAAAGGGTACAGTATCATACCGGAGACCAAGAGAACAGAGCGCTTGAGATCAGTAATATTGTTATGCGGAGTATCGAATATCCGATGCTTGACGGTGAGATGGAGTATGTGCATAGAATCTTAGAGGATTTGTGCGAAATTGAACACTTATATGTAGTCACTCTCTGTGATTTGGATGGCGTCATAAAATACGGCGGGGTGGCCGAGTGGATAAGAGAGCACCAGCACCGGTCCGGAACTATGCAACACGGCGAGGAGGGCGACCTTATCGGGCACTCGGTAGATTCTGAGGTTACAAAAAACGCACTGACGACCAAGACATTATCCAAGGGATTTGAATATTACGGCAACGGCAAGGAAAAGATCCTCAGTCATGCCATGCCCATCAAAAACGAAGAATCCTGTTATAAGTGCCATGGCAGCCAAGATACGCTCCTGGGCGTATTGTCTGTCGGGATTAGTTGGTCTCCGACAGAAGAGAGAATGGCAGAGCTAAGGAACCACGAAGTGGTTGTTACCCTTATTGCAATAGGGGTCGTCGGTTTTTTTCTGACCGTGTGGCTTTCGCGTAACATTACTCAGCCGATTTCTAAGCTTACAAGACACGCAGACTTGATCAGTTACGGCCAGGCCGGACCGCAAGGTGGCAGTACTCGTATGAAATGTTGGGAAGAGTTGCTATGCGCGAAAAAGGACTGTCCTGCATATGGTGTGACAGATATAGCTTGTTGGTTTGTGCCGGATACGCTCTGTTCCGGAGGGCCTTCAGGACGATTTCCGGGAAAGATCGAAGCGTGCAAACGGTGCAAGGTTTACGATAAATATGCCGGCGATGAGATAGACCATCTGAGCTATTCATTCGAGCATATGCTTTATAGGCTTAAGCTGTTCGAAACAGAGCTTAGAACCTCTGAAAGAAAGTATAGGCGGCTATTCAATGCCGATCCGAACCCAATTTTTATTGTGGACAGCAGGACGTTTACTATCTTAGATGTAAATAATACAGCTCAGAAGTCTTACGGGTATTCAAGGGAGGAACTCCTTAAAAGTTCGTTTTTTGATCTTACAAACCGGGTATATGAAGACATAGCTACCAGTTTTGCCACGATTAAACATGACCAGCGTCTCTTTTTTTACAAAAGACAGCATCGCAAGAAGACGGGAGATTCCTTTTTTGTAAACATCCATGTATGTCCTGCGGAATATATGGAACGAAAAGCCCTGATTATAACAACGACTGATATTACTGAAGCTGTAGAAAAAGAGGCTCAATTGATTCAGGCCAGCAAGATGTCTACGCTTGGAACTATGGCTTCGGGAATCGCCCACGAGTTGAACCAGCCCTTGAACGTAATTAAGGTGGGTAGTGATTTTTTCCTGAAGATGATAAATAAGGGTAGGGATATCGACCTGAAAACTTTCCACACCATGGCTGAGGAGATCAGCAGCCATGTCGACCGGGCGTCTTCAATTATTAACCACCTGAGAGAATTCGCGCGAGCATCCGACGTTTCGCGGACTGAAGTGAACATTAATGTGCCTATTAAGGATGTCTTCAAGGTATTAGGTCAACAGTTGACGCTTCATGAGATATATGTGGATTTTGACTTGGCTGACGACCTTCCCCTTATATTGGCGGATCACAACAGACTGGAACAGGTATTTGTTAATTTGGTCACTAACGCACTCGATGCTCTGGATGAAAGAGGTCAGAAGGAACCGGGAAAAGATTGGAAGAAATCTCTAACGATCAAGACATTTATTGAAGATAAACGAGTTGTAGCAGTGGTTTCTGATAATGGCACAGGCATGTCTGCAGATATTGTGGAAAAAATGTTTGAGCCGTTTTTTACGACAAAGGAAGTCGGTAAAGGAACCGGGCTTGGTGTGTCTATAAGTTATGGGATTGTCAAAGACTATGGGGGAGAAATTGCTGTGGAAAGCGAAGAAGGCGAAGGGACTTCTTTTATGGTAAGCTTTCCTGCTGTTTCAGCAAGGTGATATAAAGTGTCTATGAATGCGTCTACGTAGACACTTGAAAAAAATTGAGGAGAAGGGATGTTATGTCGAAGCTTTTGCTGATTGACGATGAAGAAGGGATTAGAAAGGTTCTGAGTATATCTCTTACAAGTGACGGGCATGAGGTGATGACCGCGGAAAACGGACAGAAAGGCCTTGACCTGTTCCAAGAAGGACAGTTTGCGATTGTCATGACCGATCTAAAAATGCCCGGAGTCGATGGATTAGAAGTCTTAAAGAAGATCAAAGAGCTTGATCGGGACGTAGAGGTAATCGTATTTACAGGCCACGGCGATATGGGAATCGCCATACAGTCCCTTCGGTTAGGCGCTTCTGATTTTATAACCAAGCCGGTCAGTGACGAAGCCCTTTCAATAGCTTTAAGCAGAGCTGAACAACGACTCGAAATGAAGCACAAGCTAAAGGCCTACACCATCAACCTGGAGAAGATGGTAAAGGATGCCACAAAAGAGATAGAGAGAAGATATGAATTCGAGGATAAGCTGGTACAGCGATCTATTGATGGGATTGTGGCAACAGACAAAGAAGGGAATATAGTAGTATTTAACCCGGCAGCAGAAAAGATCTTTGGATATGCCGGTGAAGAGGCCAAGACTGAGAAGAAGGCTGATGACCTTTATCCTGAAGAAATAAAGGGTAAGATTTCTGACGGGATTTTAGGTGATGGGAGGGCCGAAGAGAATATTTTTGTTGCAAAGGATACGTCTGTAATGGGGAAGAACGGTGAAGTGGTGCCGGTAAGATTTTCGGGCGCGATACTTTATGAGGCCGACAAGCCCATAGGAAGTGTTGGATATTTCCAGGATCTGCGAAAAATTAAAGGCCTGCAGGCGGAATTGATCAAGTCTGAAAGACTGGCGGCTGTGGGTCAGACTGTGGCTGGCCTTGCCCACTGTATCAAGAACATACTGAATGGTTTGATAGGCGGGCTTTACATGGTAAACAATGTCCTTAAAAAGTGGGCGGCTGGGTTGGCGGGCGGTCCTGATGAACTGCTCTTGCTTGAGCAACGGACTAAGGTTCAGATTGAGGAAATACGCAATGAAAAAAAGCCGCCGTTTTCCCAGCTGATGACAGGTTGGGATATGGTGGAGAGAAATATCAACAAGGTTTCCGACCTTGTTCTGGATCTTCTCAGTTTCTCTAAGGATCGTGAGCCAAGATACGAAGAATGTGACCCGAATAATATAGCGAATGAAGTCTGCGAACTCATGGAAGCAAAGGCGAACGAACAGGATATAGTGTTGATAAAAGATTTTGACAGGGGGATAGGCGAGGTATATCTGGACCCTGTCGGTATACACCGATGTCTTCTCAATCTCGTTTCAAACGCTATCGATGCCTGTGTCTATGATCCTGATAAGGAGAAGGGGTGGTACGTAAAGGTAACGACTCGTCCTGACAAGGATGGCGGGGTAATGTTTGCGACGACTGACAATGGTTGTGGTATGGACGAGGAGGTTAAAGAGAAACTTTTTACTGAATTTTTCAGCACAAAAGGGGCGCGAGGAACCGGCCTGGGGATGCTGGTTACTGAAAAAGTCATAAAGGAGCACGGCGGATCCATAGATGTGGAATCACACCTCGGCAAGGGGACGGTCTTTACCGTCCGGCTTCCGGGAAAAGAAATTGTAAACAAACAATAATTCCCCTTGTAATATCTTTACGATTTAGGTTAAGATACTTTCTGCAAAATTATAAAATTAGACCTTCGGACAAAAATGCGGTTTTGTAGAGGTCTCAATTAGAGTAAAGGAGGATGTATATGGAGAAGAAGGTTCTGATTATTGATGATGACGTTGACGTGAGGACGTATGCTTCAAGCGTCGTGGAGAACAGTGGTTACAAGCCGGAGATAGCAAAGGATGGCGAAGAGGGCATCAATAAGGTCAGAAAGGAAAAACCGGCTTTAATTATTTTAGACGTGTTGATGCCCAAGGAAAGCGGGATTAAGATGTATCGTGATTTGAAAACAGATCCCCAACTTAGGGATATTCCGGTGATCGTGCTTTCCGGGATAGCCAAAAGAACTTTCCTCCGTTCTCAAAGAGCCTTGGCCGAATTCGGAGGTGACCCAGTGCCGGAACCGGAAGCCTATTTTGAAAAACCGGTCGAACCTGCGGAATTAGAGGCTATGATAAAGAGGCTTGCATCTTAATCCGATAATACCCGAACGGGGACCGTTGCAAAATATTCGATTTTGATGATTTCGCAAGAAGTTATTCACAAAAGACTTCTTACGAAATCACCAATTTTGTTCAAGGCCGGAGAATTAAAAAAGGCGGATAATTTTTTATCCGCCTTTTTTGTTCGAATTGTCAGGATGTTAACGACCCGACTATGTTCTTAAGGTATTAACAGGGTGGGTAGCTCTGATGATTCCGCCAATTCCTGAGAAGTGCTCCCGAGCCATCGTGCCCGCCATGCCCCCTTTCCGGTTGTACCGGTAATAACCATCGTGGCGTTATATTGGCGCGCAACGTTTTCGATCTCAGGGACGATGTCTCCTATGCCCAGATGGGTCTCTACCTCTATTCCTTCATCTTCAAAGGTAATAGCAACATCTCCCAACCGCTTCTTGCTCTCTTTTTGAATCTTTTGAAGCTCGGTCTTAGACTTGCTTTTCATTGAAGCTTCACTCATAACATGGGCTACTATCACCTTCTTGACAGCGTTTTTAAGTGAGATGATATATTCCAATGCTCTTTCGCACGGAGGAGACCAGTCTGTTACAAGGATAGGGGTCTCAAAGGGCTTGTCATTGACTTTTCCTGATGGCAGCATGTACTTATGTACCAACACAGGTGTCTGTGTTCGTCGGAGGAGTTCCAGCGTCTCTGAGTCTGCGTACAATTTTTCTATTTTTGTTCTCTTGTGTGCCCCCATTACTATTAGATCTACTTTTTCAGCTTCAACCGTTGAAAGGATCTTGGGGACATGTTTCCCTACCACCACATAAGCGCCGCATTCCATTCCTTTTTCAAATATGCTTTCAGCCCAATCTATAAAACGGACATCGGCCATTTGTTTGAGCTTGACCTCTTCTTCCTTGAGATAGCCTTTTCCGCGATGCATTGCGACCTTATCCCTCTTAATTACGTGAAGAAAGACCACATGATTAAGGCCGGCCTTCCTAAGGTCCATGAGGGATTCCAAGGCGTCAAACCACAATTCATCGAAGTCAGTCACAAACAGCATCTTCTTTATTTCCATACAACATCCTCCTAAGCCTAATTATCAGATGACCAGAAAGCAGGTGCCGCAATCTTTGAGATCTAACACCACATCACCGAAAAAAGAGGTTTTGCAAATGTCACGTTGTGCAAAGGTCTCATTTGAAAAGGTCTCTTTTAGACGGAGACTAAAACTTAAGTGAATGTAACATAAACAGATAGTCTCCAAATTGTCAAGTATTTATTGTGTATTGTATTGTGTATTTCTAATGCCTACAGGACTGCTGACGCGTCATATGCGTCAGTTCTGTAAAAAGGGTGGAGACCGGAAATAGTTGGTAGTTAGTAATAAAGCAGCTGTAGTACAATCATTTTGTACAACTATTGTACAAAATGATGTCCAATAATTGTACACAAAATTATCTAAAAATATAAGCAAGTTCTCCTAAAAAAGAACTATTGCATGTCCCAAAACTGTACACTATTTTCCAGTACACTGACATAGGTTCGAGACAGATACAGAAAAAGTCTATAAAAAACACATAGATAGAAATTAAAATCAAATGGGTACGAAAATTGCTATGCTTACAAACGGTAACTGCTTAGGTTCAAAGTTCAAGGGTTCACGGTTAAAGGTGAAAAGGGGAGGTAATGGACGGAGCAAAAATTGATCATACTAAAAATATCATTGATCCGACATTTAAAGTGATCGAACGGGGCGAATCCGCTCTTCGAAATCGGATTAAGACAATAACTGTGCCTGTTTTGGTGGTTGACAAGGAAGAAACGGGTTTGAACTTTGCTTCAAACGGGCTATTTGAGCGTATTTTGTTTGCGACTGATTGGTCTTCATCGTCCGACAAGGCGTTAGGATATATACTCGGTTTCAAGGAGTTGATCAGTGAGCTTGATATTGTAAACGTAATATACGAGAAGTTGACTGTCCGCGCTCTGCGGCAGCTTAAGGAAATGTTGATAAAGACGCGCCAAAGATGTCAGGGCCACGGCATCGAAACGGAATATCACCTGTATGCGGGGGAAACCGCTGCTGAGATCATACTTGCGGCTCAAGAATACGAGTCAACCGCGATAGTCATGGGAGCAGCGCAAAGGCAAAGGTTTAAAGATATTTTTGTGGGGACACCGTCGTGTAGAGTGGCAGAGGGGGCGCAGGTGGCTACGCTGATAGTCCCTTAGTGGCTGGACAGCCACTCCCGGAGATATTACAAAATTTGCTCTGTTCGCCGAGAAAGGAAGCACAATGGAAGTAACCATATTGGTACATGCTACGGATGAGTCCTTTAAAATATTAGAGGATGCGAGAGAGAGGGCCAGACAGGTATTGGATACCGCTGCTCGACTGACCTCAGAGACACAGTCCGTACACCGAAAAAGGGTAGAAGAAATATTTAAGGGCGCCAGGCAAACAAAGGCCGAGGTTTTTAAATTTGTCGCTGCCTTTTTAATTATGTTTGGGTTTTGGCTTCTCTTGTCCGGTCACTACGATCTGTTTCACATAAGTCTTGGGGCGCTTTGTTGTGGTCTGGTGGCACATTCGTCGCAGGATCTCCTTTTTGCGAACCCCAGAGCCGGGGATATGCGAGTGATAGTAAAGAGGTTTTTTACTTACGTCCCATGGCTTATCTATCAGATTGCTATATCCAACCTGCACGTTGCCCGCTTGGCCTTGAGCCCCAGTATGCCGATAGACCCTGAGATAATAACGTTCAAGACAAAATTGGAAAGTGATATCTCGATGGTTACGCTTGCCAATTCAATTACTCTCACCCCGGGGACCATCACCATAGATGTCAAGGATGGGGTCTACTATGTCCATGCGGTGAGCAAAAAGACCGCCGAAGACCTGATGACTGGCGAGATGGAAGACAAGGTCGCGCATATATTTATGGAGGCCGACCATGTATACGTGCAGGATGTGCTTGATATGGCCCCCATTTTTGGAGCGTTAAAGTAAAACAAGAAAAGATTTAGGGATTTAGGAATTGGGGAATTCAGGGATTTAGGGGTTTGGGAATTGAGGAATTGGCCATTGGATATTGACGAATGACCGAGGTAGAATGATGATTGAACAATCTGATGACGTTATTGTAAAGACACTTTCGAGGTTGCTTATACCGTTTATGCAGATTTACGCTTTGTACGTCATTGCGCATGGGCATTACAGCCCCGGAGGAGGATTTCAGGGCGGAGTAATCCTTGGGGCAAGCATTATACTACTGGTCATTACCTATGGATTGGACAATACCCTGCGCAGGATGACCGAGAGATTGAATACCATTCTGTGTTCTGCTGGAGTCTTGATATATGGTGGAATAGGGCTGTTGTGTTTAATACTTGGAGGTAATTATTTAGACTACGCGGAACTTGACCAGATCCTGCATGTGGGTGTCGCTCAGGCACGATCGCTCGGCATTCTCGGTGTTGAGGTTGGTGTGGGGTTAACTGTTATGGCAGGGATGATTTCGATCTTTTTTGATATATCGACAGGAGGGCTTCCTTCTGGAAAAGGAGAAAGATCTACCCGGCTAACATAGGTGTTGAAGTATAACGCAAGGCTACGGGATGGAGGATACAGGCCTTGAAGATTCAGGACATCAATAAACAATCTGCAAAGATGAGGCAGGTTTACAATATGATATTAAACCTGGCCCCCACTGATGCCACGGTTTTGATTCAGGGGGAAGAAGGGACGGAAAAAGCATTGGTGGCAAGATCCATTCATTTGAACAGTGCGAGAAAAAATAAGCCATTTGAAGCGTATAACTGTTCGGCCTATCCCCAGTTTATTGCGGAAAGCGGACTTTTTGGTCATGAGGTCGATGCCTTTGAAGGCGCGGTATACCAGAAAAAAGGGTGCTTGGAACAGGCTGATGGCGGCACAGTATTCTTGAGTGAGGTCGACAAGCTGTCTCCAATGACTCAGATCAAACTTCAGGGGTTTTTGCAAGAGCGGGCAATTAAGAGGCTTGGAGGGCGGGAAACTATAAAGACAGATGTCAGAATCATTGCCGCTGTTAACTCTGACCTGGGAAGAGAGGTAGAAAGGGGTACCTTTAATGAAGAGCTTTCTTACATGCTGAATGTGATCAATATCCACCTTCCTTCACTCAGACAGAGGAAAGAGGATGTCCCTCTTTTGGTGGAATACCTTATTGATCGACTTTCCACGGAAACGGAAATGGGGAAAAATGTCAGGGGCGTGACCACTGACGTAGCTCAAATATTAATAGAATACTCCTGGCCCGGCAATGTTAAGGAATTGGAAAACACAATTCAGCATGCCTTTCTCCTGACGGAGAGCGAAGTAATTGAGCGGGATTGCTTGCCGGGCCGCATTTTGAACGAGGTCTTGGCCGAACAGGATGAGGGAGTAATCTCTTTCGAAGAAAATGAGAAACGGTTTCTCATAAAGACCTTGCAGGAGTGTGATTGGAACAAGTTGCAGGTCGCAAAGCAGCTTAACGTGAGTCGCAGCACATTATACGCAAAGCTTAAAAAGTACAACTTGACGATAAACCAGTAGAAGACCGAGTTAGGGGTGCGGAGTCAATAAATCCACAATCCACATTCGGAATTCCGCAATCTGCAATCAACTTTGGGAGTGTTGAGATGGAAAATTTCTTTTTGGGGGTGAGTATCTTCCTCTGTTTTCTTGTTCTCCTTTGTCTCTATCGGGTTATGTCCGGCCCGACTATTATTGACCGAATTATAGGAGTTGGAGCGATCGGCACAAAGACATTAGCGGTACTGGTGGCGATGGGATTTATCTACGGTAGGATAGAGATGTTTTTGGATATTATAATGGTTTACGCTCTTCTGAACTTTATCGGGACCCTTGCAGCGGCAAAGTACTTTGAAGGGAAAGGTGAGATTTGATGGAAATTATAACAGCAATATCTGTAGTATTAATTTTAGCAGGGTGCTTCTTTTTTGCCACAAGCACGATTGGCCTGTTACGGTTTCCGGACCTTTATGCCCGGATGCATGCCACAGGAAAGGGTGATACCCTGGCAGTGCTCTTATTGCTCATCGGGTTTTCCATATATCATGCCGCACATCATGGAGCTATATTGGACAGTATAAAGTTGCTCGTTGTTGCTGTCTTTATGTTTTTGGCTAGTCCTACCGCGTGTCACGCTATTTCCAGGGCTGCGTTCCGGTGTGGTGTCAAACCTTGGACCAGGGAGGGGAGCAAATGATTTGGCAACTCGATCTCATATTACTTGGTTTTGTTGTTATATGTGCCATCGGGGCGCTCACCGTGAAAGATCTCCTGGGCGCAGTCATTATTCTGGGCGCGTATAGTTTCTTTATGTGTCTCCTCTGGACTGAGATGGGGGCGGTAGATGTCGCCTTTACCGAGGCCTCAGTGGGCGCCGGAGTAGGGACGGTTCTCTTCATTGCCGCGGTCAATAAAACTACAAGGAGGTCAAAAGATTGAAAGTAGCCGCTCTTATCGCAGCCATTATGACAGGCGCATTGCTCATATACGGTACCGGAGAAATGCCGGGATGGGGTGACCCCAATTCTCCTGCCAGTTCACACGTTTCACCAAAGTATATCCAGGAGGCCATAGAGAAGACAGCAACGCCCAACATGGTTACGGCCGTACTCGCGGATTACAGGAGTTATGACACGCTGGGTGAGACCGTAGTGGTTTTTACGGCAGCGATTGGCTGTGTTCTGATGCTGAGAAAGAAGCGCAAGGGAGAAGGAGACTGATATGCTCGACTACATAATCAGCAAATACAACTTCTGGTTATATGTAATCCTGATGATGATAGGGCTTTATGGAATGATGGGTAAGAGGAATCTCATCAAGAAACTGATCGGGATGAATATATTCCAGTCCGCAATAATCCTTTTTTTCGTTTCTATAGGTGTGAAAGCAGGCGCGACAGTTCCGATACTTTCCGGCCACGGCCATGGCCACGGCCACGAAGTTATTGATGTCGCCCAATACATAAATCCCTTGCCCCACGTACTTATGCTTACTGCGATTGTGGTATCTATTGCCACAACAGGGGTTGCGCTTGCAGTACTTATTTTAATTTACAGGAGATATAACACCCTCGAAGAAGATGAGATTCTGAAGATTCGAAAAGAGACAGGAGTCTAAATATGGCAGAACAATTTGCTGCTTTGGTTATAGTAGTCCCGTTGATTGCTTCTTTCTTTGTCCCGCTAATTGGATGGTGGAAAAAACAGCTTTGCTATCCGTGGACTGTTGCTGTCCTTGCCATATCCTTGATCTCTTCTTTAGGCGTACTAAATACTGTTATGACTACCGGCAATTTTTCCTATCGTCTGGCGGGGTGGGCCCCTCCATGGGGGATAGAATATGTGCTCGATTATCTCAGCGCATTTGTGCTGGTTGTTGTTTCTTTTATCAGCCTGATCGTTGCTATTTATTCAAAAAAATCTGTGGAAGACGAGCTGCCGGAAAAGACAGTTCCCTTTTATACGCTTTTTCTCCTCCTTGTCACCGGACTCCTGGGGATTGTGATTACCGGTGATGCGTTCAATCTCTTCGTCTTTTTAGAGATTTCCGCCCTTTCTTGCTATGCGTTGATCGCGATCGGTGAGGAAGGGGCGCCTATTGCTACCTTCAATTATATTATCATAGGTACTATCGGCGCCTGCTTTTATCTGTTAGGCGTTGGTTATCTCTACATAGCAACCGGCTCGCTTAACATGGCCGACTTGGCCGTCATACTCCCTAATATGTATCATTCCAAAGTCATCCTTGTTGCTTTTGCCTTTTTTACCGTCGGCGTGGCGATCAAGGGAGGGCTCTTTCCGTTGCACATATGGATGCCGGATGCTTATGCTGCCGCCCCCAATGCGGTGAGCGCGCTTATTGCTCCTTTAATGACCAAAGTGGCCGCGTACGTGATGATCAGGATAATGTTTACGGTATTTCAGCCGAGTTTTTCCGTGGAGACGTTACCGGTATTTACCATACTGGGGTGGCTCTCTGTTGCCGCCATTTTTGCAGGTGGTATGTGGGCCATAGCACAAAGAGACCTGAAGAAGATGCTCGTCTATATCCTGGTTGCGGAAGTGGGATATATAGTCATTGGCATAAGTGTGGGCAATCGCACAGGTCTTACAGGGGCTATTCTTCATATCATGAATGACGCGGTCATGATGGCATGCCTGTTTTTAGTAGTGGGAGCGATAGCTTACAAGACAGGAAATAGAGACATCCATCAAATGCGGCACTTAAATAAAAAGATGCCGTTTACCATGGCCGCTTTTACCATAGCCGCTCTTAGTTTAGTAAATGCAATCCTGTTTTTCAGGGTTATCGAGTACGCTTATTTTTCACCCCATGAGGAACATGGACAAGAAGATGCACACGCACAGCATAGCTCCGGTCATGGCGAAGTTGTCCGGGATGAGGCGCCGTTGAGTATGTTGATCCCCATACTTATTATGGCAGCAAGTATATTGATACTTGGTCCTTTTAGCGGGAAGATTATAAGTTCGATAATTCAGTTTGCTGTTCCAGCAGGATTTTAAGTACGAAAAAAGGAGGTTTGATGGAAGTTGTAACCTCGATAACGCCGTTATTGACTGTTCTCGTCTCTGCAACAGGGGCATGTCTTATTCTCGCAACAGGGGAAAGGTATAGGAACCTAAGGGAAACATGGACTATTATCGCGGCGGTAATTAAGTTTGCACTTGTCGTATCCCTGGTCCCGCTGGTCCTTAAGGGGACGATAGTGGAATACACTATCATTGAGCTGGCGCCCGGTCTCCTGCTCCAGCTCAAGGTAGAGCCTTTTGGGATGATATTTGCGCTTCTGGCATCTACGCTCTGGATTGCCACCTCTTTCTATTCCATAGGGTATATGAGGGGATTGAAGGAGCATGCGCAGACACGATATTTCTTCTGTTTTGCAGTCTGTCTTTCAGCAACCATGGGGATTGCCTTTTCCGCCAACCTGATCACCTTTCTTATATTTTACGAGATACTGACCATTGCCACCTATCCACTTGTCATGCACATGGAAACCAAAGAGGCATTCCTGGGTAGCAGAAAATATCTTGTCTATACATTAATAGCAGGGGTAGTCATACTTTTTGCCATAGCCATGATTTACCGTATGACAGGGACACTCGATTTTACCCCTGGCGGGTTCTTGGCCGGACATGGCAGCGCCACGTTGCTCTCTGTCCTTTTTTTCCTACTCATAGCGGGATGCGGTGTAAAGGCCGGGATCATGCCCTTTCATGAATGGCTTCCAACCGCAATGGTTGCGCCAACACCGGTAAGCGCACTCCTTCATGCTGTGGCGGTCGTAAAAGCCGGGGTGTTCGGCTGCCTAAGAATCATACTTTACGTATTTGGACCGGACCTTCTCCATGATCTCGGACTATGGCTGATTCTCGCCTATGTTGTATCATTTACCATTATTGTATCGGCCATGATTGCCCTTGCACAGGACAACCTTAAACGTAGACTTGCCTTTTCAACCATAAACAACCTTGCAATCATTATTCTCGGAGCTGCCATACTCACGAAAGATTCTATCACGGGCGGAATGATTCATTTGATGAATCACGGATTTATGAAGATCACCCTATTCTTTGTGGCAGGGGCCATCTTTGTAAAAACTCGGAAGAAAAATATCAGCGAATTGGATGGACTGGGGAGACAGATGCCTCTTACTTTTGGGGCGTTTACCATAGCCGCCCTTGGCCTGGCAGGTGTTCCTCCGGCCTGCGGTTTTATAAGCAAGTGGTTCCTATGTTTGGGATTTTTAGAGGCAAAGCAGCTTTTTTTCCTCGGTGTTTTACTTACCAGCGCCATGCTCGATATAGCGTTCTTTGCCCCGGTAATATACGGTGCATTTTTTAAAGAACCAAAACCGGATGTGTCGCCTCACTTTGATGAGGCGCCCATGTTAATGGTCTTGTTATGTGTTTCACCAAATGCCTTTGTTCACGCCTTTGACTTTGCTAGAATGGCCACCATGAGCATTCTGGGAGCGGGATAATGAAAAAGAAGCTTAAGATAATATTTTTTGTCTCACTTGGTTTGAGTATTGTTATAGGATTCCCTATTCACAAGCATCACATCGCCTTTCCCTGGCATAATATACCATGTATCGAGGCAATCTTCGGAGTTCTCGGTACACTAATATTGATAGGAGCCAAGAAGACAGTGGCTTTTTTTGCGACAAGGGAGGAAAATTTTTATGACTAATGCTGTGCCGCCTTGCATTATATTCTTGTTGGGAGCGCTCCTTATCCCCTTAATTAGACCAAGGGCGCTGAAGCAACTCTATCTCCTCCTGGTCCCTGTGGTTACCTTCATAGATATCTTATCGCTGAAACCAGGAGTGAGCTGGACCTATAAGTTTCTGGAATACGAACTCGTTTTTGCAAGGGTTGACAGACTGAGTCTGTGTGTCGCGTATGTCTTTGTCATAATAGGGTTGTTTGCTATAATCTATGCGTTGCACGTAAAAGAGGACGGACAGCATGTTGCGGCATTCATGTACGTGGGATCATCGCTCGGCGTAGTATTTGCCGGAGATCTCTTCACCATATTTTTCTTCTGGGAGATAATGGCGGCCACCTCTGTCTTTCTCATATGGTATAGCAGGACTAAAGAATCTCTTGATGCCGGATATCGGTATTTGCTGGTGCATATACTGGGCGGGTGCTGTCTGCTGGCAGGTATCATTATTCATGTCTCGGCAACGGGTTCGATCACGGTAGGGCCGACAGGTGGCGACCTGGCTTACTGGCTTATGATGCTAGGGTTTGGATTGAACGCCGCCTTTATTCCTCTTCATACATGGCTTCCCGATTCTTACCCGCGTGGTACTCTCACGGGTAGCGTCTTTATGTGTGTGTATACAACCAAGACAGGTGTTTATGTTTTGGCCAGGTATTTTTCCAACGTGGAGTTTGTGGCCTATATGGGCGTGATCATGTGTGTGTACGGAGTCGTTATGGCATTGATGCAAAATGATGCCAGGAAACTCCTCTCCTATCACATTATAAGTCAGGTAGGATACATGGTCGCGGGCGTTGGGATAGGTACTGAACTGGCAATCAACGGATCAATAGCCCATGTTTTTAATCACATCTTATACAAAGGTCTTCTCTTCATGTGCATGGGTTCGGTTATCCTCATGACGGGGAAGAGGAAACTTTCCGAGTTGGGAGGGCTGGCTAAGTATATGCCGGTAACCTGTGTGTGCTGCATAATAGCGTCTCTTTCCATTTCCGGCGCTCCCGGCTTCAACGGGTACATAAGCAAAGGGATGGTCATACTGGCTGCCGTAGAGGCGCACGATCCGTTCCTTGAGCTTATGATGCTCCTGGCCGCAGTCGGCACATTCCTTTCCTTTGTGAAACTTTGTTACTACACATTTTTTGCTGAAAACAAGGAGATAAAGGCAAAGGAATCCCCTTGGAATATGCGGCTGGCTATGATTTTGACCGCATTTTCTTGCGTGCTTATCGGCGTCTACCCCAAGGTGCTCTATCACGTACTTCCCTACGCCGGCGTTGAATCATATTATCATGCCTATACGGCCGACCACGTTATGGGAGTTGTACAGCTTTTCCTTTTTGCCGGCCTGGTCTTTATGTTGGCCAAGAAATTCTTTGACCCTCACAACGTACTCGTGCTCGATATCGATTATTTCTATCGACTGGGAGGACGGGCCATAGCATGGAGCTGTGATAAGATTCTAAGCGATTCGAGAATCGCGGTGCAGAAAATTGCTACCAGATTTAGAGTGTCTATAGTGAATTTAGGCGATAATCCCTCTCTGAATCCCAAGAGGAGACCGGTAGGCATGGGCGCTGGCTGGGCTATTATTTCTCTCTTTATCTTTGGTTTGATCTATATGATCGTAGGATAGTGTCCATGCAGAAATGGCATATTTTGCCCCGATACTGCGTTCTCCGCAGGTTGCTGTCCTCGACGTAGCATTGCTACGCCTCCGGTAGAAACCTTTGTGCGGCCTTGTCTCGGGACAAAATCTACCATTTCTGCATGGACACAAGTATGATGACTTCGTAAAAAGTTAAAAGTTAGTAACTACTCAGGTTCAAAGTTCCGGGTTCAAGGTTCAAGGTTAAACTGATACAAGAGGGGTTCGATTCGGAGACGAATACTGAATTCATCCGGTTCTTGCGATACACCAAGCGGTTTTGCACGGAAGTCCAGAGCGATCTCTATGTCGCCCTGGATGTAGAGTACATATCGCCCAACCGTGAACCGTGAACCGAACAACCCGAGTGGTTACAAAAGTTGAAAGTGAAAAGTTAAAAGTTGCAGATCTGAAGACCCGAAGACAGAAAGGAGGATTTTGTAAAATCGGACGCGAAGAGTAATGTGGAAATATTTCAGGTAAGATTGTACTTCAATTGTTCTACACGTTTGTCTTATTAGCTATTCCAGAAGTAGTTTTATAACTTGCTGTTGTTTCAGCTTATTTTAGCTCAGCACTGTGATGTAACCCGCCATTTTTTATTCCTCTTTCCCCTTTTCTTCTTGACAAAAAAGATGGTTCATTGTATTGCGAATACTCGCATTATAAATAAATTGTTAGATACCTACAGACCTACTTGAAAGAGAGAGCGAGTATGAAATCAGGTACTTTTCCCGGCGGTCTTTGCTTGCCCATGTCAGGTGCAGGCGCTTCCAAACCTTTTGAAGCAGTTCCTCCTTCCCAGACAGTAATCATTCCATTAAAGCAACATGTTGGTGAACCTTGCGCCGTCAGTGTAAAAAAAGGCGCTGAGGTAAAAATGGGCGATCTGCTTGGCGAAAGCGAAAGCACTGCTGTCCATGCCACGGTATCCGGAAAGGTCACTGAGGTAATCAAGAAGTTCCCTGGTATGAGCGGAGGATACGTCCCGGCCATTGGCATAGAGTCAGACGGCAGAAATGAATCGGGAGGACCGTTGGAAGGCTCGGATCCCATGAGCTTTATTCAAAAAGCAGGCGTTGTAGATTCTGACGTAGAGGCTATTTCGCTTCATGACAAGCTCACGCTGGCAAAAGAAAAATCAGTCAAGACATTGGTAATAAATAGTGTAGATGTAGAACCTCAGATGATCAGTAGAGCTTCAATCCTCGCCGAAAACGCGAAAGAGGTGGCAGCGGGGATCGATATCATCAGCAAGATCTTGGGCATTACAACAGTCCATATAGGTGTGAGTGAGAATGCTTCTAATGCTATTTCAGCTATTTCTGGCGCGTGCAGTTCAGCTATTTCCGGCGCGTGCAGTTCAGCTAACGTTGTAAGTCTTAAGCCCAAACACCCTCAAAGCCTAAAAGAGCTTTTAGTCAAGGCCATTCTTGACAAGGAAGTCCCCACGGGTGGTAGTCCGGAAGATATCGGCGTTACCGTGATCAGCGCTGAGACCGCTTATTTTGTGGCCCGGGCAGTTAACGATAAAAAACCGGTGCTGGAAAGATTTGTTACTGTGGCAGGGAGCGGCATTGCGAGTCCGAAAAACGTGTTGGTAAGGATTGGCACTTCAATCAAGGACGTGTTGGAGCATTGCGGCGTTGCGCCGGGACACGGAGGGAAGGTGATCATCGGCGGTCCATTGATGGGAACCGCCATCCATAGTGCGGATATGCCGATCACAAAGGAAACCACAGGAATCTATGTACAGAAGGAGAGGGAGATTCCAGACTTTCCTTCCGGTGTCTGTATCAAGTGCGGACTGTGCGTGGAGGTCTGCCCGATGCGGTTGATGCCCCTTCTCATTTCCGGCTTTTCCGAATCGGGTAACTACACAATGGCGGAGGACAATGACATCCTGAGCTGCAATGAATGTGGCTGTTGCGCTTATGTGTGCCCCGTTCTCATACCGATGGTGCAGTGGATAAAGTTAGGTAAATCGGAGATTAGAGCTCAAAGGAGTAGTGAATGAAAACACCTGAACTCGTAGTATCGGCTGTGCCCCATATTCATGGTGGTAACTCCATTCAAAAGATCATGATGAATACTCTTATTGCTTTGATCCCGGCCGTGGTCATTGGGATATATTTTTTTGGCATGGACACTATCAGGGTAGTAGTCATTGCTATGGCGTCCGCGGTTGCATGGGAG
>JAFDAE010000001.1 GCA_019314005.1 Deltaproteobacteria bacterium
TCCCGCAGGATATAAAATCTTCCTCAACCTCGTTAAATATCTGTGCCAGTTTTTGTGCCCTGTCGGCATCGATAATATGGTCATTCTCCTTAGAAAAAATCCTGTGTTTGCCCTCTCTCGCCGTATGGTTCGGATAGGCATGGAGAATGTCAGGATCCGGCGGATATTCAAGCTCCTGCCTTTGCATTTTTGTTGTCAGGTGCTTTGTAGATAACTCCTTAAGTGTTGTCTTTGCCGCCTTACGGGTTTTACTGTCAATAATTTCGGTACCGTCTTCATTAACATCGTTAGCCGTTGATTCAAACATGAAGCCCTTAAGCCTGTCTTCATAGTTCTTCTTCTCATATATCCTGAGACCGTAGAGATCTTGAGCGACTGCAGACCCTGCGTTTCCGTAATCAGTTCCCCATGAAATAGACTCCTTAGGGCCGTAAAGGTCATCAAGAGCATCAATGGCCTGGCACTGCTGGTCATAAGTGACCTGTTTGAGCTGCAACCTGCCGACAAGGCGCTCCCGCTTACCGATAATGCTCTTAATGAGTAGCTCAGTCGGATCAGGACTGAAACCAAAATCTCCACCGGCCCTTTTGAGCCCGGGAACAGAGTTGAAAAAGCTCCGGATAAGTTTTTTGAAATCTGAATTATTATCATCATCTACTTTGAAAAAATCTCCTGCGTCATAAACATCATCAATTAGCGTGTCCAAATCGCCCGTAGGATCGTTTCCGTTCATCCTGAAGTCCAGCCGGTACCCATTGGCTATAACTTCTCCCCGGGCAGTATCGACTAATATTTTCAGGCATCGATACTCAGGAATATCTTTAATGCAAAGTTTGAATAAGTGCCACGGGAAAACTGTGTGCTGCGGATCCCCGTGCTCGCCTTCGACGTTATGTTGATATTCCGGTGCATCTGCTCCTCCAAATTTTTCTACATAGAATTCTTTCCGCTCTGCCGACCAATAAGGAGCAGGCATTAATCTTTTCGACCACTTAAAAAGCTTGAGCTTCATATTATTAATATGACTTCCAGCTTCACTTAAGGTCTTTATATCAACATCTTCTTCCTTTTTATTCTCATCACAGGCAATGGCCCTTTGACTGAGCCTGTAATATTCTGTTTCCCTGTCACCATCCGGCACGGAGTAGATTCCCGCGTAACAAGTAGGCTTCATGGCCCTCCAGAATTCCGACCATTGCTTCTTGTTTTTATCCTTTGACGCTTCGTCTTTAACGGCAAAGGTTCTTGCGTGTACCCCTCTGTATGCCTCTCCGTCATGTCCTGACGGTCTAAAATCCACCTTAAAGCGATTAGTCAGGTAGATAGCATGGTGCGGGTGCTTTTTGTGCCTCACGAGACATCTGCCAAGTTCCGGGTTCCACTCCAACTGGTCGGTCATCGCTTCGATGATCTCTTCCAGGTGCGTTTGCATGGGGGCCCCTATCAGGCCCGACCCATTCTTCACCGTAAACATCTTGTGAAGACACTTGGCTATAATCTCTCTTGTCTTTCCTACCTCGGCGCCACACTGGTGAAGGGTGCTGCCGTTATATCGAAGGGACTCGAGTTGATAGTCCCAGACATTGTAAGGGTCCTTGTGGTCCGGGTCCTCGGGCTCTCTCAGGAAAGCAGGTACCCAAAGACCGGCATCTTCACAAATACAAGCCAGTTGAAAATCCGCAAGGCTTGTAAAGGGCTCCGGTAATTCATTCCTTGCCAGTTGATACCATGTCCAGTCAAAGCTTTCGAGCCAGAGTTCGAACTCATACTCAGGAACTACTATCCCCTTTTTGAAATCATCTATTTTTAGGGGCTCAATTACTTTAAGCTCACTTCGCACTCTTCTCCCGGCTTTTTTTCAAAGAACTTCCAATATCACTAAGCGTGTCGGCCAGTGTTTTTGTATTTTCGTCATCAGACTTATTCTTATTAACTTTCTCAATCGCAGCCGGCGTTAAATTGAAATCACCCGGGGTAAAGCCGAAATTTACAAGCATCTTATTGTATTCCGGCAAGACGGGATTAAGCTTGAACCCTTCCCCGATCGTCTTCCCGTCTTTGTCGATCTTTTTGTCCTTAACAAGGACGCCGTTCTCGATGATCGATTCCTTCATCATACGGAGGATATCGACCCCTCCAGCCATTTCAAGAGCGGCCATCCCCTGGAATCCGCCCATCTCTCCATCCTGAACGGCGGTAATGATACAATCGAAGGCCTCGGCAACGAACTGCTTATCCAGACAACTATCGCCTGGCGCGGTCGTCCCGTCGGAAACAAGAGAGCAATCCTTAAACTTGTCACAGGTGGATTTGCAGGGCCGACCCAGAAAACCGGTTATGAAAGAACTGGAATAAAGACCATGTTTCCATGAGTTCCTGGAAGAGGAGGCTTTCCCTCCTTCAGTTATAGGACCGGTAGACTTCTGGGCATTCATCTGACGCGCCTCAATTGCAGCCGGTGTCATAGTATAAGGACGCCGATTGACACGCATGTCCTTCGGTATCCCGATCTCCTCTTTTGACCCTTCTGTTTTTTCCTCTTCGCTCATAGTCCCTGCTATAAAGTTTATCCTACTGCCGCCCTGGTAATACTAAAGAATACCCCTTAAATTCACTCTTTCTTTATCTCCAGTATTATCTTTGCAAATTTTATCATAGCTTCAACAGCATCAGCCCTGTTTCCTTCTTTAAGAAAGACCTTCGCAGCTTCAATCAGCTCCCTTGCCTTCACGGTTCCTTTTACCATCTCGTCAATATTGTCAGGTGAAGTGACCCCGGACACCAACAACTCTGCAACTATTCCCTCCACTACAACGAGTGTCGTTTCGGCAAGCTCAATATCTTCCCGGAGATCTTCGACGAGAGGGAGAGTGGTGCAGCCAATAGAAATGACCAACAGTAAAATAGGCAAAACGACCCGACCTGCTTTTTTTGGCCAAAACTCATAGATGTACTTGAAAATGTTCCATACAAGCTCAAGAGAAGAGTTACTCTTTATTGCCTTGGTGTAGGCCAACATCTGCTCCAGACCAAAAACCGCGCCTAAAAACCAGGCTATATTTTCAGCGGTCAAATAAATACCTGCCAGTGCTATAAATTCTTTCATTATTATCCTCCTGTGATCTCATTAAGTTTTTCTTCCGAATAAGGGAGATATTTCTCCTCGTGGCATATAAGCGCCTGGCTATTCGACTTGTAAAGCCGTGGCAGGCTGATATGGATAAACCCTTCAGAAGGGTAGATGATGCACTGGCCGAAGTGGATGCCGCTCTTCTCGACTATCCATTTGTAAACCTCATAGATATCGGCCTCTTCTGGAAATCCATCCGCCGCTTGCCCTTCCATGTGCTGGCTGGTAGAGGAACCTCCTATCTCCCTGTTCACCTTGGAGCAGCGAAATCCGCTATTAATCGTATACTTGCCAAACCTGTCACGGATCGGCTGAAGAAGAAAGACCGCCAGGAGCAGGAGAAAGGCCGTATCTTTTTCACCCGTTATATTTGCTAGCCCTGTGTCGGTTTTTGTCAGTTCTTTTTTTGTAAAGTCCTTTGATAATTTCATAGTTCCCCTCTCTGATTGCCCTTAAAGCCTTAAAAGCTTCGTCTATACTAATGATTCCTTCAACAAAGGCCGTCTTGATATTTTTGGTTTGAGGATCCTCATCCAATCGTTGACCCTTTTATAGCTATTAATGCCTTAACCCCAGCCCAGAGAAGAGTGCCTAAACAGGCTATAAAGCCACCTATAAAAGCAACAATGGCACTCTTTTTCATGAGATTGAACGTCCAAACCCAACCCTTGACAAATCGGTGATGCTCGTAATGTGTCTGAGGATCGACCCAGCGCTCTTGACGCTCTTCAGCAAAAACTTCCTTGAAGGCCTCTTTTATTGCCTCTTTATCCACTAAAACCCCAAAAAACAAAAAAAGCCACCCATTAAGGCGGCTTTCGATACATTGATTTTGTTGGTTACTCCCGGTAAACCCTCAGGAGGCTTAAAACAAAAAGCGGTCATTACATCTTGAGCTCCGAATCTAAAGACTAAGATATGTATAACCGCAACTATACTCTTTTATATATGGACATTCCTACACCATGCCTGTCATTTTCTTATATCCGGTTTACCCCCTCAATAGTATCCATAAGGTGACATATGTCTGACTAAACATGGTTATGCACTACCACGCTATACCTTTAATGTGTATTTCTTTGTCGCAGTCTGGGCAGTCTATCTTTTTTTCAAACTTGTCATGTTCCTCATTCCATATACCATTTGGACAAGCTTTCAACGAACAACTCAATATCAAGTCTTGCTTCTACAGTTTTCATAAGATCATCCCCGTGCATAACCAGGCGTTTCAAAGGAAATTTACCACGGATTCCGCCCGACTATTTGAAGTTTTGTCCAGTGGCAAATTCCACTGAACTTGAATGTTAGTTTGTTGCCGCCATCAAATCAAATCTGTCGAACTCGTCGCCATTACCATTGCAGCCCCATTGAGACGTAGTGTGCTTGTTCTTTCTAATGCCATCCAATAGTTGATTCTCTGCAATCCGAAGAAACCAGTTTTCTATATGTGTGTCTGCCCTAAGTAATCCGCGCTTAATGTCTCTCATGCCTTCGCTGAAAGCAACATGCACTGCTTCGTTTACATTGTCTCCGCAGACCCCTTTGAATTTACTCTGTAGTATTTTCCTCATTTTGTCAGTCTTTTGCATTACGAAACTGTCGAGGGCCATCTGGTTGCCATCAATAAAGGCCAAAACCTTTTTCCCTAATTCAGAATGAACCGACTTTCTAAATTGAATCAACCCGTCATTATCTACAGGCGGGTTTTCCCACCACCATTCGATATTGTCAGCGCGGCAGTCTAGGGCATTCCCGTTTTTAAATGTTACATGGGCGCTGTCAAACTTATTAGGGATAAATGCTTTGGCTACCTCCAAGTGAACATACAAGAATTTAACCCAGCCTCTTGTAGCCCTCCTATCCAAATAAACACGCTTCTTAGGGGTGTTCATATGACTTCTTTTTTCGATCTGTGGTTTTATCAATACCCCTAGGGTTACAAGAGACTTAACACGCCCCATATTGCTAACCTGATACCCCTCTGCCTCTTCAATGTCGGCCCACAACTCCCCAGCCAAGTCCTCAACTGGCATGGCCTCCGGCAATATGCGCCCCAATCTCCATATTTGCTGATAATGTTTATTGCAGAAGCCTTTAGATAGATGGGGCTTTTCGCAGTCTCTTATCATACATTGTGTGTATTTAATTCTTGCCATTTAATCACCTCTCCTCAAAGTTAAGATCCAAACTAACAAAACGCTGCACACGACCGCTAACGCTCATTCCATTCGCTATCGCGACTCGTGAGCTTGGCGTTATGCCTGCTGCTGGCAATCTGAGCAGCCGTTGCATTTTTCACCGCCAGGGAATACCTTGTAGCCCGAACACCTTCTTTGCTCTTTTTCTGCCAAGTGTTGCGCCCGGGTCTTTCCGAAATGTTTTTCAGCGCATTTCTGGCAAAAATATACTCCGCAATAGAGGCACCTAAATGCCAACCAGAGAGGGAATTCTATTTCACAAGAACAATTTACAGCTGAGGATTTCATAGCCTGCATGGTTTGCTTTCTCACAAACTCACGTTTCTCCAGGTCAACGTCAGGCATAACAAATTTATGCAACCGACCGCTACCCGTGGTGCTTAATTGATCTGCCTTGCTTCCTGTTTCCGTTTTCTTGCTCATACGTCTCCTTTCTAAATGCGGCCGCTGATAATGCCGTTCGGCATCAAACCTTAGGATAAACCGAAATATCTATCACCTTGTAGAATCCATCAAGTTGTATATTTGCACCAACCCGCCCAAGGGGCTTATTCTCAATGCCCCCAACAAGCTTTCCATTTAAGCCATTTTTGAGGTGCAACAATAAGTCTATCGGGTCAACGGCCTTTTTTGTCCAGGGTGCCGCAATCACATCAAGGTCACGCTCCTTTGAACCATGCTCCCCAATGGCATAGCCAACCTCATACGCTAACTCACGGATAAGATCAATTGGTGGTAACTTTGGCTCCTCCCAACCTTCGCATGGCTCAAATGTCGCTTCCCCACATTTCCAGCATTTAGCGCCTTTTCGGGGGGCCTTACATTGGGGGCAACGCCGAACCCCGTCATTCGAGAGGGCTTTGCTAACAGTGTTGTCTTGTTTACTTTGGTCGATCACAGCATGGTTTCTCAGGCTTATTTTCGTTGTCTCTTTCATTTGCAAAACCCTAATTTAAACGTACTAACGCCTATCAAATGCGCACATCCAATAATAATGTTGTGCACTCCACCTTACTCTCACCCCCCTCTCTTAAATTATTTATTATTTTAACTTCAATATTTTCCACTATCAATCCTGTTTCTTCGGAGAATTCCACAACTAGTTTACGTATAGCAATCTCAATTTGCATTTTCTTGATCTTAATCTGCTCAATATCCATCATAGACTCCTTTAATTAGCGGGGAAAAAAGAAACAAGAGGTTTATGGACTATCCTCCTGATCTGCCGGACGCTTAACTTTTCTTTAAATTCCGCCTCTACGATCTCAGCAATTTCAGAATAAGTGTTTTTAATGAATAACTGTTTAATATATTGGTTTCTAAGGGTGATAAATATCTGAGTAGAGTGAGGCACCTTTACTTGCTCCCCGTAATGTTCATTACATATTCTCTTGAGAACCATTGAACCTTTTGGAAATCCGAATATCTCATTCAAGAGAACTTCTATTTTCCCCATAAACCCATAAGTTTCTTCATTCAAATCACTAGACATCTTCCCTTTCCTCCAATTCTTTCCACCTTTTATCAGATATGGCCGTCTTCTTAAGGACCTTGTCGGATATGACGATATAACCCTGTGTCGTTTCAACGCTGGAATGTCCCAGGAGCATAGATATCTCTATTAAACCATGATCAGCATCGTAGAGATCCGTAGCGAATGTAGCGCGCACTTTATGGACGAAAACCCGCTCATTTTTTATACCTACGGCCGCAGCGTATTTCTTTAGAATATTATTGTATGAAACTTTCGAGAGGTTTGACCCCACCTGAGGAGGGCGGAAAGATACAAACAAGGCTCTCTCTCCCGGGGCGGCATACTGCTCTCGTATAAAAAGCCAGTTCCGGAGATTGGAAGAGGCGCGGCGCCGTAATCTGACAGTGCGCTCCTTTGCACCTTTTCCCTGGATATAAATATAGATATCGTTACCGGTGAAGCGAAGGTCATCGATAACCATCTCTCGGATCTCTTCCACCCGGGGGCCACAACCGTAAAGAACGGTAAGTATGGCCAGATCACGGATCCCCATAGGAGAGGTCAGGTCAGGTGCGGTGAATATCGCCTTTAGTTGAGCTGTGCTGAACTTCTGAGGCATCACCTTCGCCACTTTCGGCGAAGGAATTCTGACGGCAGGATCCTCGTTCTTATCTATGGCACCGTCATAAGCAAGAAATGCGAAAAATTTCTTAATGGCTGCCAGCTTCGAGGCTCGGGAGCTGTTCTTCATATTCCCCTGGTTATAAAAGAGGTCCTTTAGCCAGTCCTCGATATCGGCCTGAGATATAGTATCGGTTCCCCCCTCGACCCCCCTGGAGGCAATCCATTTTTCAAAGCGGGTTAAGGTGTAACAATACCTTTTAATCGTTCCATCTCTAAAGCCTAGAACAACCCTTAAGTGCTCTTGAAAACGCGGTAGACAGTCTGAAATAGTCATTTCCCCCCGGCCCCCCTGTTTTTACCCTTTTTCAAAAACCTATTACAATTTATAGTGACAATTAGGGTAAGAAATCTAGCTTTTAAACCTATATTTTTAATGGGGGGGGTGGTACTCATAATCATAGTAAATACACCAAGAGTTAACATATTAAAGCTTATAAGACACAATAAAGACAGTTAAGTATTTGTTTTATATAACTATCTTATTTTACCACTAGTTATCAACAGGTAAAAGAGCCTAGTTATTAACAATTCATTTAGCTTCGTTCCAACACCATTCAAAAAGATACACCAATACAGAGACTCAACAGGATCAATTTAAGCTAGTAGTGATAAGGGTTAAAGAACAATTAAACACTCTTTTAAATACCTTTATAAAACACTCTTTTCAGAAACCTTTTAACTACGATTCATAAAGAAAAGAAGGTGATCAACTATAACCTGGTGATCATACCCTCCTTGTCCGGCCTTCCCGTTTCCCGTAACCTACATCAAACCCTTATCCAGTAAGGGCCAACAACCTACGGGAAACCGTTAGAGATACCCTTAGACTTCCCGTAGATTTCCCCCACTTTCCCGTAGATTTCCCCCCCGATTTCCTGTGCGATTTCCCGTTATTTATATTTATATTTCAATAACTTAGATAGATATATATATAAAGGGAAATCGATTCTGAAAAATGCTCTCACTCTGAAAGAGCTTTTGATAAAAAAATATAGAATCATCACCAATCTATAGCCTTTATTTCCTTACTGAATCTCCAGTAATTGTCGTTGTTCTTGAGGAAGTAAGGCGCCAGCTTCTTATTCTTCCCTAACAGTAGCTCCCACCCTCCCTTTACCAGGATATCTTTATCGTTGCCTATCCTTGCACCCAACGCCGAAGCATTAGCAAAAGGGTTAGGGATATGCTGCCCTTTCAGGTATCTGGTCATAAGGGTATGCAGGTCCTTCGAGGAAACGATAAATTCGAAGCGCTGCACCCGGGTCATAAAGAGATCCTCGTCATCACCGTTATATTCATAAGGCTCGGTAAGATAGAAACTTTCAATATATTGAATATCTTCGTAGATTTTAACCTTGGTGTCGTCATAATAATAAGGCTTTTTAAAATACCTGTGCTCCTCATACTTAATGTTCTGTCCCAGCTTCCGGATAGTAAAGCAGACCTCTTTCTGAAGGCCATCTATATGAGTCAATAGAGTATTGGAGGTGAGCGCCGTTTCCGCTGCTTGGTCGTCCTGATACTCTATCCACTTTTTAAGGATCATAGCCGCGTCTTTTTTTGCCGAATGCTCTTTGTTCACCGGTATGTGCTTAAGCAGTGCCTCGAGGATTATCATCATAGTGCAGAGGTGCTCATTATTTCGCTCTTTATTATGCCCGGGAAAGTGAGTGTTGATCTCTTGCATCCAGAAGGTCCTCTCCTTCATCCTGGGAAGAACTTCACGGCCGATCATTTTAAGGATCGCTGAAATCATCATCGGCCTGTCCCGTAGGATATCCCCCAGACATTCGCTATGAACGTAGCCACCTTCCATGCGGTACCTGCCCTCGCAGATTATTGGAAAGGTCCTATTTATCAGCTCCGGATATTTACCCGGGAAAGGCTCGATAGAGGTGATCATCCCCATGGAATCCAGCTTCTGGTAGACAACGTCCGTGTCGCTCCCAGCTGCAGCCTTTGGCGTCATAGCAGAGTTGGCCAGGAAGAGGAGAAAATCAACCACACCCTGATTAAGGTTTTGGTTCTCTATGTTGTCCAGGAAAATAATAGGGTTTCTCGTTGCGATCCTCTTTGCAGCCGCACCCGTTCCCCTTCCTATAAAGGTCTCTCCATAGATGAGCTGACTCCATCTTTCGGCAACCTTCGATTTTCCCACCTGGCTTGATCCGATGATCTGCACCAACCCCCTGTCTGTCTGGTAGTTTATAAGGAACGTAGAGAGTACCCAGCAGGCTAGGAAGTACCTTTGAGCCGGCTCACAGGGCATAGGGTCCATTAAATGTTTTTTCAGCGCGCTAAAGCCTTCGGCTTCGCTGGTGTTGGGTTTATAAGCGAGTTCGCGAATCTGTGGTGAAGAGTTCAACAACACCGAATTTTCATTCGTGCCGTTGTCTATGGTGACCGGCTCTTCGCCGGCAGTTACTTTTATGATTTTGTGCATAGGAAGGGTCAGGTTGTAGTAGACAGTGGCCGTCTCCCTGCAGGTATATGTCCAGCTCATCATATCCACAGGTTCGCCCTTATCGATGCAAAAGGTTTTTAGGTAATACCATACCTGAGTACCCGGAGATTCGCATTTTCCAAGGTGCGTCAGGCGCAGCATTATGGCATTGAAAGGGTTGTTGTCGCCTATCTCGTAAATAACCCCGTGATAAAAAATCCACGCTTTAGAGTCTGACGTTTTAAAGAAACGTCCGGCGTTATTCTCGAACCATTTATAAATATGATCGGCAACTGTTCTGGCTTTGTGATGTTTATAGTCCCTGAAACGCTCTTCCAATTCGCCGTGAAGGTCTGCACTACCCGCCTGCTCAAGAATACTCTCGACCCCTTTTATGGAAAGAGGTATAGCCTTGGCCAACACCTCCGTATAAACCTCACGCTCAGCATGGGAAGTCAAAGAGTTAATCCATTGAGGGATTCGCCGCTCCTTCAAAACTACGATAGTATCCTTTGTGTCCTTAATCAATTTTAGAAGCTCAATCTCCCACTCCAGGGGCGAAAACGCCGCCTTCATCAGCTCCTTAATGGCCTTCCTGGCCGCTGCTTTATCCTTCTCCTTTAGTATTCCCTGGATAAAGTCGTCAGGGTCCTTCGCTTCTCCCGGGTGCATAATAATCCGGACGTCTACGGAAGACTCTTCCAGACCTTTATAGAGAAGCCTTGTATGAGCTGGTCCTCCCTGTGACTTCTTAGGATCCTTGTCGGGGTCCTTATCAAACCAGAGGTAAACCGTCTTGCCGGCACAATGGTTTTTGACCTTCTTAACCTGGTCATTACCCGGTCCTCCGCAAGTGCCTACAACGTTCTTGAACCCGGCATCGATGAGGCTGGCTATGTCGTGCTGACCTTCAACTATGAAGAGGTCCCCATACGGCCCCAAGGCGGCGTGATTGATAAACCAGTCCTTCTTGATTCCTTTCATCTGCTGGGCGGTGAACTTCTTCTCCGGATCTTTCACGGTGAGGCAGATCACCTTGCCGGCATGATCGATGACAGGGAATACAGCCATATCTTTTTTCCAAAAGAAGTCCCTCGTCTGCTTTAAAGGTTCTCCTTTTGGATCTTTGTCTACGACCAGACCATGATTCACCAGCTCTGAAGTAGTGAGACCTTCCTTCCTGAGAGCTTTACCAAGACCACCATCCGTCCACCCCATCTCCATGGTTTCCATTGTCTCATCAAAGTGGCCACGATCGGTAAGGAAGTACTTAATGGCCTTGTCGCTACTGCCGTCCGCCCTCACCCCTTTATAGTATTGGAGGGCAAGGCGCAGCGGGTTTTTTTTCTCGCTCTCGGCCTGTTCCTGGATCTGCTTCACTGAACCAGATCCGGATGGAGGGGTGAGCGCGACATTCCCGATCTCCGCGCAGATCCTCAAAGCCTCGGCCTTGTCTACACCGTCACAGGTCATAACCAGGTCGATGACAGAACCAGCCAAAGGGCAGGAAAAGCAATTAACAAGGTTGTCCCCCTCATCGATGCTGCAGCAGTCATGTCCGCCACAATTCGGACATTCATCGGCAAAACCCTTAACCACCTTTCTGCTATACCGGGCAAGTGCCTCGTTAATCGATACCGCCAGTTTTACCTTCTTAAAATCATCGCTCATTATTTATCCTTAATGTAAAATTTTTGGGCTTTGTATCTCTTCTATAACAGGACTTCCCGGCACCACCCTATCTATGGTATTAACTATTCCCGGCCTTTTCGGAGCCTCTTCTGTTAAATCATCATAAGGGCTGCGGACAGTGCATTGCTTCTGCATCACATGAGTATAAACCATTGTGGTGGATATGTCTTTATGTCCCAAAAGCTCCTGTATCGTTCGAATATCATAGCCAACCTCCAGCAGATGTGTCGCAAAGCTATGGCGAAAAATATGACAAGTCACCCTCTTGCGGACCCCCGATTTCAATGCGGCACGCTTAACAGCTTTGGGAAGATTGTCCTCATGAATATGTGTCCTGATCATCTTGCCTTCTTTGGACTTGATGATATTCTTCGAAGGGAACACATATTGCCACATAAGCTCCCTGTCGGCATTCGGATATTTCCTGGGAAGGGCGTTCGGCATATCAACGCGCCCACACTCCTTTTTAAGATCTATACTGTGCTGGCTTTCAACCTTATCGATCTGGGCCTTGAGAGAGGACACAAGCCGCTCGGGAAGCATAGTGATCCTGTCCTTACTTCCCTTTCCTTCACGTACAATCACTTGGCCGCGAGCGAAATCAATATCCTTGACACGAAGGCGCAGGCACTCCTTAAGCCTGAGTCCGCAACCATATAAAACAGAGGCCATCAGGCCGTTAACGCCGCTCATTTCATTAAGAACAAGATTCACTTCATCCCTGGTAAGCACCACAGGCAACCTCTTCGGCTTCTTGGCCCTCACAGCATCGATCTCGCTATTTACTTCAAGGCCGAAGACTCGCTTATAGAGAAAAATAAGAGCGCTCAAAGCCTGGTTCTGGGTGGATGCTGAAATATTCCCAGTCTTTGCACGATACGTCAAAAAGGCCTCGATCTTCTTTTCCGGAGAGATGTCAGGTCCATAACCATTAACCCTGAGAAAGTGGATATAAGCCCTTACATGACTGGCATACGCATCAAAGGTCTTGATAGAGTAATGTTTCAAAAAAACCTTTTCCTTCAACTTTGCGATCGTCTCTTTCTCGTTCATGTCCGGTTTACCCCCTAAATAGTATCAATAAGGTGACATATGTCTGACTAAACATGGTTAGCACTCTAAACACTTAAAGGAGAATTAAATGGACAACATAATAAAATTCCCCACAAAGTTAGTTCGCAACAAAATAGCTTTTGAAGAGGCGTTAAAAAAAGAAATGTCACATGTCGCAATGGATGCAGCCTTAAAAGATGAATTAACGCAGCGAATGACAGCCATTTGGGAAAAGTATCAATTCGAATATCAGCTGCAATATACATTACCATTGCCCTCTTCCATGACACAAGTTGAAATTGACAATATTCGTTCATCGATCACGAAATCTATCCAGGGGTTTCATGATGGTTTCTACGGTTTTTTGGATACCCTTCTCACCGAAAGGATTGCCGCTGATCGTAAGCTTTTCTTTATGGAGCACAATCTTTGATTCCTTGGCTTTATTTAATGAAATATCCGGCGTTCTAACGGCAGTCATTGTGCTAACCAAACGCTGCACCCGACCGCTAATAGTGGTTTTGATTTGAGTTAATCTGCTTTTAAAGTTATTCATATTGTTCTCCATGTCACTAGCGCATTTCGCGGCCGGTGACCTCAATCGTTATATTTCTAAGCGGTTAAATTCACCTTCATACCGGTAAAACTCATCGCTGCCTGGGAAGCCGTATGCGGCACCATCAAAAATGTAGATTCCGGCATCTGCCGGGACTTTCGATCCCTCAGCAAAGAAGTCATCAAGACATGCGCCGTACTCATCAACATCGGTTTTTACTTCAGGGTTATCGGCAGGCTCCATTAATTCAAGCAAGCATCCGCCTCCGCCTAAGCCAATCGCTACTTTAAGTTTTACGCTAGTAATTCGTTCCATTTTTCACCTCGAAATATAACAAAATTCTGCAAGGGACATGCCCTTACTGGGTTCAATTTCTATTCGACACATTCCCAAAGGGCAAGCCCCTGAGAAAACCGTTATCTTGCAAGCCCTTTCAGGAAAGTCTTGATCTGTTTAATAACGTGATCAAAGTTTTCGTCATTAGTTTCTTGCCTTTTCTTAACATCCACGCCTGTCCTTTCGTTCACATGATTCACAATCGCCATCGCAAGACACTCTAGGTCGTAAGGGGCGATGCCACATAACCCCACGCTGCAAGCTACTTCGGCCACATCGTCTTTTCCAACGTAAGAAATGGCTTCATTTATTATGGCCCTATCAAATTGCTCATGAGGGCAATCAACTCCGAAGCGATCTTTCACACGCTTTAAATGTTTTATTAAACTTTGTTTGTCCATTTCTCCATCTCCTCCAGCGTCCGAAGACCCTGAGCTTAATTGTTAGAGCTTTGGAGTAAACTCAAGGCATTCTTCCTTGTGCTCCACTTTTACAAGCTCAAAATATTCTTCTGGATAATCATCAACTAATTTTAAATAACTCATTCGAGCAGGCCTTTCGATGGATGATTCAAATATTACTTGCAGCCAGCTTTTATCAACACTTTTTATTTGTTGTCTTACTTCAAATTTAAACATAATCACCTCTAACCAATCGTTGAAAAAGGACTGGCTTATACGGGTTTCGTTTCAAGTAGGCTTGGTTGCGCCAGCCCTTTAACTCTAATCGTTATATGTGCAGTCCTAAAATACAACCAAAGTCTTTCTCTGTAAAAAAGGCAATCAAACTGTAACCCTCCATTCCGGCTTCCACTTCTACTTCAACCTTTTCCCTCAACTTCTGGCATTCTCCCTCAGAAAACTTGTCTGTTGGTCTCTCCCAGTATTTACAAACATCACATATAACAATCGGCTGCACCCGACCGCTTTCAGCGGTCTCCTCCTGGTTTTCAACACTGTCTTTTGGCATAGCTTCCTCTCCTTTCAATCTTGGGTTCGCGGCAAGTGAGCCAAGCGTTCTAAGGCTTCCCAGCCACACCACAATAGCCTTTTCTTGGCATCCCTTTTGGCGTTCCTATTTCATCTCTCCACATCATGCAACTGGAGACTATGCAGCTTGCCGCCTCATAAGTAATCTCTTGAGAGTTTTTCAGCGAAGCATTGGAGCCTTCTATTTTCAATTCTGGGCACCACTTCGTTTTTGCTTCTTCTTCTGTCCAATACATTTTATTTCCTCCTTAATAGGCCCGCCTTAGAACCAGCGGGTCAACCAGACACCTAACGGTGTCTTTGAGTTTCATAGTGGGCTTGGTTTAGGTGCTTGTTACCCTTTTAGTTATATTTCTCTATAAAGAATGTCATACATCCAAAAACAGCATATTAAAAATTCTATGTCGTGCCTATTTATCAAGCTTATACTTCCAGCGAGACAAACGCACATAGTAATATATATCAGCCCAGTTGCCCTTCTCTCTTTAAGGTCAGATATGCTTGCGTCTTTAGCTTTCATCTTTCACCTCATAAATAAAGTTTTAAAATATAACAAGTCACTGCAAAAGGACTTGCTGTTAGCGGTTTTGAATCGAACTGTCCGCGCTTAAACCAATTTTCCCACATGGGAAATATGGTCGGCTTTAATCCGCAAGCCCTTGAGTTCTAGCGTTCTAAGGCTTCTCTATCCTATTTGCAGAAACTCTCATCGCCGACATTATGCTATCTACATCACAACTCGAAACATCCGCAGCGAATATTATTTCCATGCATATTTTAAAGTTATGTCCGGCTAAGGCGCATCTCTTTAATTTGATGTGAAATTCATCAAGCTCATAACGGTCGTTTGCGCTCAATATTACGTCTAATTCTTTTAATGTCTCCATATCATCTCCTCAATAAGCCCGCCTTAGAACCAGCGGGTCAACCAGACACCTAACGGTGTCTTTGAATTTCATAGTAGGCTTGGTTCAGGTGCTTGTTACCCTTTTCGTTATACATTAATCGTGATAACCATAAGGCTTTCCACAATTAATGCAAAATTCACTATCTGTTCCGTCAATAATTTCTCTATATCCTTTACCCTTGAAATGGAAACAAATTCCAACTTTCCATAGGTGATAATAATGTTTTACTTTGTAGTAATATTTGGGGCCGTAATGACCTAAATAAATTCCCAACAAAATGTATAACAATTCATTCAACATCAGTCGTTCCTCCTTTGGACGGCTGCGCCGCCAGTTAATTCAAGTCGTTATGTTTACTTTCCTCTCAATAGAACCATCCACTATAAGGAACTTCGTAAGGTTCTTTGCAAGGTTCTTCTCGTTTCGGTAGTGATTCCCTATCCATTTCCTTGAGCGGCTGGCTGCATATATCGTGATGAGGAATATTGTCTTCATCTGATTTATCACTTAGCGGGATCTTTATTTTTTTAGAAAAACTCATCCTTTTTTCTCCTTTCTTCCACTGGCAAACATAAACAGCGGGTCAACGCAGACACCTAACGGTGTCTTTGAGTTTCATAGGTAACTTGGTTCAGGTGCTGGGTACCCTTTTCGTTAAACCCATTTCTTTTGAAAGGTCTGAGTCCTGTAGTAAGCTTTATTTCCACCGTCATAAACGACCATGCCAGGCTGAAGCTTTTTATACGCCGTGAAATCTCTTGTGGCAGTCGCTGGGCCTATCCCAAAAAAGTCCATAATTGCGCCTCTATTTACATAGCCGTATTCACCCAAAAGAAAATCAATCATTCTCAATCTCTGTTCTATTGCGTATTTCATGGGAACCTCAAAGGGTTTAACAAGTTACTGCAAAAGGACTTGCTGTTACCGGTTTTAAATTTCAGTTATTCGATATTTTCGAATAACTCAGCTAGAGTCAAGGCGTTGCTCTTAATCCGCAAGCCCTTAACTCCCACATTATGGTCTCTGGTATTCAACTTTCACCCCCAACCTCTCCGCCATCTCTTTCAGTTTCTTCTTTGAAATCGACTTGCCATTAATAACGTTCGACACGTCCCTCGGATTGAAATTATGAGACGCTGCAAAAGCCGCCTGACTTGCGCACCCTTTCATCTTTTCAGATATAGCGACGGCCACCATTTCAACCGTTTCAGAAAATACTGAAACATTCCCTTTACCCGTTTCAGTATTTTCTGAAACAAATCGGCGGCAGAATTTCACCGCTGAAATCTCTGTCAACATTACAACGAAAAAGACCGCCGACAGCATCACGGCTACGGCATAAAGCCTCCATGACGCTTCAGCCTTTTCGGGTGCCGATATTTCTTTCCTGTAGTTCTTACGAGCGGTATTGAGGAGGGCTTGTGTCGGTTCAACACGGTCGGCAGATCGCTTATATTTCTTACTGTTCTCCTCATGTTTTTTAAGAGAGGCCTCCAGCTGTGCCATCTCATCCAGGTACGATGCGGCCATAACTGAAGACACTTTAACTTCTCCGATCTTTTCGAAAACGGGTGTTGATATCTGGTACCACGGACCGGCAATAAGAAGCGTTGCGATAACAACACGAACCTTTGGCAGCTGGTTGGTATACCAGTTCCAAAGCATGGCTCCATGCAGCGCGATCGAGAAGGCAATCCCACTGTAATAATCACCGGTGAATTCCTGCCAGAAGGGAATGCTGTGGATCTGCATCAATCCAGTCGAGAGGATGATCACAACTATGGCCATCTTTTTATCAAGTGTTTTGTTCATATCAATTCCTTTCAGGCAGTTTTCTGCCATAAATCACCCTGAGGATTAATGACAGCAGCCCATCTGTCTATCTGCTCAGGAGACAGATCTTTCTTCGTCATGATCAGTTCGTCTGCAGATCGAGACCCGCCCTGGATGGAATTCTTCGAACCTCCCACAACTTCGTACTTCCACAACTCTTCAGGATAAAGCTCCCGTACTAAAGGATGATCATAAAAAGTACAGATTACCGGCGCCGGCGTTCTGATCAGGAGGGAAGCAAGCTCCCTCTGCCGATCTTCTGTAAGGTTATCGCGATAATAGGCCGAAAAATCAGGGTAAGGAGGGTCTACAAAAAGGACAACGCCCTCTTTATGGCCGTACTTCTCTATGAGGACGACGAAGTCAAGGTTTTCCAGCACAGTATTCCGAAAGAATCGCCCAAACTTCGCGAATGACTTTAATACGTTGTTATACTTATTGACCTCTTTCATGTAATCACAATCCTTGAATGATACGGCAAAACCTCCGGAGCGCACCTTTCCCCCGAAACAAAAGATATGCTTGTAAAAAGTCATTCTCGCCCTCTCAACAGGATCGTCGACCTCCTTGAAGCTATGTCCACCCTTCACATGTATTGCATGGTCTTCATTGAAAATCTGCCTCGATGCCGGCGTCCATTTAAGCTTTCTAAGAAGGGCCGCACGTTGCTTATCATCAGCCATAACCTTGAAGAGGTTTATGAAGTCGCAATTGATATCGTTATAGATTCGCCGATTGTATCCGCTGTGAATCGTAACGGCGCCGGAACCTCCAAAGACGTCGACGAGGCATGTCTTACCCGTAGCATGCAGCCGCTTGGAAATCTGACCAGCCAGCTTATACTTGCCGCCGATATAAGGTATGAAGTGTTGTTTTCTGCTCATACTGCCGCCGCCTCTTTCTTTAAGCTCGATGCCTTCTGTGCCACTCTCGCAATCGCAATCGCCGACAATTTAAGCTCTCCTGCCAGGTCCCCGTAACTATTACGGTTAAGGTAAGCATTCACAGCTCGGCTAATCAGCATCAAATTATCCTGCTCACAATTTTCTTTATCCCCATCCAGGAAGGTGAGCATGTGCCCTACAGGAAGAGATCCGTTTTCTTTTATCCAGAGGTAAAGATGTTTCAATTTCCACCTGGTCATCTGCCCTTTTACATAAGGATTAGGTTCGTTAATCTTCACTTCAACATAGCCGTCTTTTGTGATACGTTCGGAGCCTACCGGCTGCCAGTTGGGGGGCACAGTACCTTTTATGAAACTGCCGCTATTTGCAGAGGTCAAACCCTTAGTGCCTTTATTCCAGGAAACATGGCCTTTCCCGAAATGGCCATCTCTTCCGCAGTTAATACCTTGATTATGAACACAGGAAACTATCTGACTGACCCTTATTTCCGTCTTAAATTTTTTATTAAACTCGACAGTTAACTCATTACGACTGTATGTCTTATATTGCTCTTTAATAAAGCTCACCTGCTCCTTCGTGAAGAGTACTGACCTCTCACCTTTCACAAGTCCGGGCTTGCGGCCACAGGTGAACCCTCGGCTCGATAGTGCCGTCTTGATTGCCTTTTCGCTTTTATCCAGATCAAATTTCTCATTGAACGCCTGGGTAAGCTCAGGTAGTCTTATTTCCTTGTACCCAAGGCAAAGAAAATACAGTTGCTCTTGTGAATAGATAAACCTCACTTTGAGCTCTTATCTTCCAATTTTAAAAAATCCGCTATATTGCCCGGACTTACTGTCTTTATTACATCAAGGGTAAGCCTACCCGTGCTAATAACCTGCTTGCCTATCTCAGCTATAGCCCTTGACCTGTCTATCTCATTCTCTAACGCAGCACCTTCCAACGCTGGATCACTCAATCTCTTGAGTGAATCAAACAGGCTCTCATTTAATACAGATAGTCCATTACTCATAACAGCACCTCCTGAATTTGAATCATCATTCCCTTCAATCTCCAGTTCTTGTTCAACTGTATCACTACATTCATGACACTTCCTCTGTTCTTTAGTGAGACTCCGGATTCCTTCTCTATCAAACTGGTTCCTTATTGCCACAACACGAGTTCGGCACGTTTCAACCTCTATCTCCATATTAAAAGGTTTACAATACCTGGTAGGCACAACTTCAACTTTAACTATCGGTTCCACTTTTAGCCTCACTCTCCCTCATATTGAAAAATCCTAGCCTGCCCTTACAGGCCTGATACTCCACCTCGATGGGGTCCTTCAGGACAAAACCTATTTCTCCGAAAAACCACTTACTATCCATCTCCTTAACGCAATCTACAATCTCCACGGATCCAACAAAACCGCCCCTGGGTAAACTATGCTGGTCAGGTGGCACGATGCCGAAGTTTTCCTCGATCCACCGGGCCCCTTCATAGTCATATTTCTTAGAGGCATGCAGCATCACCCTCTCGCGGATCCCCGTCGACCAGGTTCTATTCTCTACATCCTTCCCGAGGTTAAATATGGCCCAGATCCAAGGCTGACGGATGCTAAGGGCTTTCATGGCAGCAACTCCTCCTCAGCCCACTCGATCTTTGTCTTACTCATGATCTCCCTGTTCTTATCACTCTAAGGAAATCACAATCCAGATCTTCCGGAGACTCATTGGATGTAATCACACAAAATTCAGGATGTGCTTCTGCCGGCAACGCTCTAAGCTCAACCTCAATAAACGTTTCCAGATTATCCCCTTTGTCGTAATTATCAATGAATATAGCCTTATACCCTCTGGCTTTATATTCCCGACGCAAGCCATTAAGTATTAAACTCTTCCCTGATCCACTTGGCCCTGTAATCAATATCTTGTGCATAAAACCTCCTTTAATCCTGCCTGCCCCGTAGCCTTGCGGTATGGGGTCAAAAACCTACCCCAACCTGTCCATCCTTTGGCGGCAACCCATCTAAAGACATTTGCCCTGTTTTTACTGGCTCACCCTGAGTCTCTAACAGATTCTCCATCGCCTTAAAATACCTGTTATATATCTTATTCGTAACGCTGCCCCATTCCCTTACTACCTCTTGATAAGACTCAAAATCCTTATCATTAAAAGAGGTCGATGCCTCACCTTCAAACCACATCTTGCCGAGCCGATCAAGGAGCGTTTGTTCTTCCTGCTTCTGTTCCGGAACGTTATCGATGGCCCAGAGGTAATAGCCTGGCCGGGCTTCAATATCAAGCCCTGCTGCCTTAAGCTTTTCAATACCACCAGTCAACAGATCCATTATGGTCCGCTCTGTCTTCTTGAAATACCCCTCGTAGCTCTCTTTACCGCTCCACTCGTCCATAATTATCTCAATTCAACTTTAAATAAATATACTATGTAGTTCCCTCAAAATATTTAACGAAATCTACGTTCATCTCACCTAAAACTTTAAACTGAATATCCGTTAAATTAAATATTTTTTTACTTTGGTCGTAAGTAAGTGATCCGATTAATTTTGTTAATGCCTCGGCTTCTTCTGAATTCAACTCTAATGTAACCCCACTACCTTTTATTTTCAAAAGTTCCTCCTTTATTTAAAGTAGGGGCAATCCCTTGTGGTTGCCCTTCTCCAGGGCGGGCACGAGACCTGCCCCTACAATTTAAAATATTTGTCGCTTAAAAAAAATGATGGGGGCCGTCGTGTAGCCACAACATAATGCACTTAATCTTGCAAGGCACCATTGCCTCAGGGTATGAGACCAAAACATCATTGTCTTGAGCATCACCCCACCCCATCAAAAAGGAATATCATCATCTGGTTTATCATCTTCCGGCGTCTCTTCCCCGGTGGACGGCTTCTCCTCCTCCACGGTTGTCTCTTCAACTTCCTCTATCTTTTCCGCAACAGGCCGCAGCGGCTTTACCAGGTCGCCGTGATCATCCTCCTCGATCTGCATTGCCCCTTTGATGCGGAAAAAGCCGGCCTCTTTAATATCGAAAGCAAGCTCTGGAGGGATACAAACCTTCAGGGGAGGTTATTGGTCGCTTATTGATACCAGCGTCTGCCCTTCCGTCTTACCATCCTTAAAAGAGACAACGCGGCCCACAAGAACAAAGGTCATTCGGTTCTTACTGTGCTGGTCATTTTCCGGGTCCCAGGGCGCAATTTCTAATATATTCACGCTTGTTTTGGTGGCGTCATGACGTCCTATATATTGCCCCATCATTCCACGGGTATTCACAAGCTGGTCTACCTTGAACTTCTTCTTATAATCAAGGGCCTTAGCCTCGCTCCAGACATTCAGGTATATCTTCACAGGCCCATATTTAAGACCCTGGCATCCTAGCTTTATTGATAGGTAATCCTTCTTTTTGGAAGTCTTTTTCATCGTCAGGGATAAGATCTTCCCCCAACCGTTCATAGCGTTATATGGTTTACATTTTTTCACTTTGTCTCCTTATGCTTCCATGTGGGGCACCCAACTGAACTGGATGTCGTACAAAGTTTTGTATCACTGGTATATTTATGAAGACAGGTCTCGCATGTCATCGGCACTACCTTAAAAACGCCGTTGACTTTAACGGCCTTGGCGTTGTGTTCTTTTTGCAGGAATTCTATCCATGCAACTACGATCGGTGTTAGCATTATATAACTACTTCCTTACTCTGCTCACCAGGCACTATCAGCCCCTCGCTTCCGCCTTTGCATTTGGTGCAAGCCTTAAGCGTGAAAGGGTCCATGCGATGCGTAAACTTCTTGTTATGAGTGGCAATATTCGCCTTGGTTTTCCGGTTATGGCATACCATACCCCGAACCAGCTCAGTCAGGGCAAGGCAATAATATTCTTTATAATCTTCTATCTTCATGACTCCCCCTTAATGGATTTCTCTGTGATAATCTTTTTGTGGTAAAACAAAAGAGGCCCTGTCTCCACCAAATATCCCCGCCAAGGAATATTCAGTTTTAACAGGGCCTTTCTGCGTCTTCAGCACAAAAGGTTTGTGATTGAGGTACCAGCTCTAACGTGTGGCCTTTTGCGCTTTCAACCTGAATTGCTTTAGATAGTTCTTTGAGTTTTATACCGATATTTATTTGCAGCTTACGTCTTTCAGTCCCTAAAGGGAGGGCTGCGACCAAATGGTCGGCTATTCTTAGCTGCTCAAGCTGTAAAAGGAAGTTGGTCATCGGCTGGTACCTCATGAGGGTTAGATTTCCTATCTGTTTAAAGCATAGTTCTACTTTTACAAAGTGTCAAGTTTTTTTATTTTATGCCAGATCTTCCGCCCTGGCGACAGGTCTATCAACTACAAGTAATGACTCCCATCCGGTATATGCCTCGGTTTCAGATGTCCTCACTATGACAGCGGCAGTGTATTTGCCGTGCAGGGTATCCGTATCCGCATAAGCAAAAGGTATTATCCCCTCCACCGTATCAACGCCGTCAACATCGACGACATCCCAATCAGTCCCTTCTATAAGTTCTTTCGTAACAATAGGGGCATTTTTGAGATCTTTACCTATAGCGAACCAGAGCTTAAGACCTGTAGGATTTCCTTCAAACCCGAATGGGATATCGATATCCTCGGATTCCTTAACAAAGTATTTACCGCCACTGGCCCAGTAAATGTTTTTAACATATCCCGTCGCGGACAGAATATTCACCCGTTCTGTTGTGATTCCCGCAATCTCCACTTCAATTGCATCATGCCCGGCAGTAAGATTTGTCTCCATATCTTGAGAAGTAGTCTCTAGTGCACAAAGGGCCAGCCTGGCAAGCTCCGCGCTCACATCTAAAAACTCTTGAGATATGGCGTTAACGCTATCAATAGTGGCTTCATATACTACAATATACTGCTTTGCTGTTATAGCTGAAAAATCAATTAAAGCCGTATGCCATCCCGTTTTACCGAGTTTGTTTGCCGTAAGCGTGACCACCCCAGAAGCCCCGATTCCGGTATCAATTTCAAGATCGTTATTTGCACCATTGAGTTTATAGAAAGTAGCCTTTATATTGGAAGCTGTAAATTTGGCCCCGGTTGAAAACTGGCTCGTAGTGATAGCAATAATAAGTTTCGCTGTATTGCCTTGTTTGAATACTCTAAACATTTAGGATACCTCTATTAATTAGTTGAAGACCGCCACCGCCCGCCGCGCCATCTGGAAAAGTCGCATCGACTTCCAGCAAGACTCTTGACTTACTTTCATAAGTTCCATCGCTTGCATACACTCCGACCACTTTAAAGCTATTCGTATCGTCGGTAATAGTAGGGTTCCCCTCAGCCCTTAATGCCGCTAATGTCAAGGATGAACCTAAGGCCCCATTATTTGCAGCATATTTAAACTTAACGTCCGTATTCCCTGCCGCTTGAATCACACCATCTTTAAACATCCAGCATTTAAGAGTACTCATATCAAGCTCTGCACCTACCGGAATAGCTGTCCATATTGCGGCAGGCGAAGGTGAAGCGTCTGAATAGGTGGGGTATGCAGCGGTTGGGGGAGTAAAGTTAGATGTATGTCCCGGTACGCCTTTATCCATTGCTATTTCGTCAATACTACCGCCAAACCACAATGAAGAGGGAGCGTCTCCTCCTATTAGGGACGCTGATCCCGGATACTGTATCGCTCCCGATTTAGTTTGTGTTCCTGTTTGTATTCCTTCTTGAAATATTCTATAAACATCACCTGCTCTAGAAAGTTCTAAATGATTAAACATACCATTAACTAAGTCAGTATCGGACGTAAAATCAATATCCCAAGCCGTTCCCCCTATCGTAGCAAGAAACCTTACCTTTTTCCCAAAAGCTCTTAACAGCACCCCACTATAAGCACTATGTGAACGAGTGCTATAAAACACACCATTTGCTTGAGCAAAGTTAGTGCTGTACACTTGAAATTCAAAATTAAATTCTTCTGCCGCCCAATTGAGGTCGCTATGTGTAGGAATATTCAATCGGGCACCGCCTCCATTTAATAAAAGACTGCCAGTATCAAATTTCTTTATAGCTGTGTCAACTTGAGCACCACCTACCGCCGTTATAATGTGGTTACTTGCAGACGCATCAGGGAAGTCAGGCGAGCCATCATCACCATCACAATGCACCAAAAGTTTTCTAGTCGCAGGTATAATACTAGCAAGCCCTACCCTATCCCCCTCCCCTTCAAACACATTCTTATGTTCAATGGAGGGAGTATCTATTTGATCCGAAAGAGAAATTAATATTTTTTGCGTAAAACTCATATTTGAGTCATCTCCCCAGCCGTATTTACGATCGCATTTTTAATGTCAACAACTTTAGAAAGAAGGGTAAACATTAAGCCGGCGTCAACAAGACCCTCAAGTATCGCGAGATTATTGATAGTATGTGTAAATACGGCAGTTGCGTGTATGGCGGCATCTCCGGTTAAGTGATTAGGGATATCTGCTGTGGCCTCTGCCACGCTTGTATATCCCGCTGCCGCCAGGTTGTCCTCAAGTTTCCTGTCTGATATCTCCATACCTATAGCTCCAAGCATGGGCGAGATATCTCTCAATATTGCGCCTAACTGTTTTAAGGTAAGCCCCTCAATTTGAGCCAACGTCAATGGCTCCGTCACACCATAACCCGCCAAAAGATCATTAACTTTTGGAACAACAGTATTATTATAGGTATTTGTCGCGGCTCTTAGCCGGTTACTTTCATTCACTTGCATACTGGTTTTATTAGACATCTTAATCTCCCATCCTTATTCAGTGTTTTAGAATGATTTATTGACCTGGAGTAGACCACGCTACTTTATCCCAAGGTTTAAGGTATATTTGGTTCATCAGACCTCCACCCTCAAAACCACCGTCAGCGACTCTCTGTTATACGCCACCGGGGCAGAGGTAATCTCCTCTCCATTCCATATCCTCACGGTCAGCTCATTATCATCGATATCAGTATAAGTAAAAGTCTCCATCGAACCGTTAACAACATTCTTTACAAAATCAATAAAATCATCATAGTCGGCCTTCGGAATATTATGCCAGTGAAGGCTTTCAGACTCCTCTATGGGCCCTTTGTCATAGATATAGACATCGGTGCCGTCAGTCAGGTCTTTTGGTTGTGCAAACTTCAGGGAGCGGCTCAGGTTACCTCTTGAAGGGGCCCGGCTGAATGTTACTGATCCTATAGGCGCCTCAGTTCTTTCAAATTTTATAGACATTAATATTCCCTCGATTCCACTATTATCCGGTCATTTCGTCTAGCCCTGCCGCTTCCTGGATAGGCGTTGGTTTTCAGCACTTCACAAACAACATCTCCCGCCGGCTCAAGAGTAAATCCCTTACCGAAAGTCAGGTCTGTATTATCCAGGAATAATTCCTTATAAAATTCCTTCTTCCTGTCCTTGAGACGGGCAATATAAAAAGCAAGCACGTCGGCGGCCATAGCCTGGTCGATAACGAAATCAAAAAAGAAGAGCTCCGGTTTTTGCCTCTCACCATATTTCCCGATACTCGTTGCGTCACTGCCGGACTCCAGTGCCTCATAGCTATCTTCTCCATCCTTTGTCCAGTCCCTGTCATAATGGAGGTCTATCACATTAACCACCTCATGTAAGGGTGATCGTTTGGGACCCCTAAGCGTAGTCCTATGATCTTCCTTCCGCCGTATCATATTTGATGTGACTGTCTTTAGCGGCGTTATAGCGTCAGGCCTCCATAATAGCTGAGCCTCCCCTCCGGCAAAACGGAAATAACAGCGGCTCTGCCATGCGAGATAATTTGTCCAGTGCCTCAGTTTTTTTAATTCATTTATCACGCCGGCAAAGGTATAACCCTTTGTCTGAAATTCGCTCCCGGCATCTGTCGTGAAGTTCGTAAACCCGGCATGGACAGCAAGGAGATGCTTCATTACGTGATCGGGCCGCTCGATAAGGGCATTCGGAGTTCCTGTATAAGTACCGCTCCCGTCATCAGGCTGGCCGTCCACGTCGGCTGTTACCTGACTTCCTATAACTGTATCTGCGGATGAGTTCCCAACAAGTCCGACGTAATACGCTTTTCCGCCGGAAATTTTAGCCTTATTTGCAAGCGTCTTCGATGACACTCCTGTACCGACAACAGATGCTGCGGCCTTAACTGCTCTCGAAACTGACACTGTCTGAAAGTAAGAGAGTCCATTAGCATTACCTGATTCCACTTTAACTTCTAAATATGAATTTCCACCAGACAAGGTTGAAAAAGTTTGCAATACAGTTGTGTAAAAATTAAAACCCAGACCATCATTCCTCCATAACATCACCGCTACCCAAGGGCCTGTAGTACCACCACCTGCTCCATTTAATTCTGTATTTAGTCTAGCAGAGACAATTACATCAGCAAGCGACGCCCATATATTGACTCTGCAATTAACGGTATAGGTGGCTTCGGAATACGAATAACCAGGATGAGTAAATCTCGCAATAGTTTTGATCTGCGATGTAGTGAATCCTGATAAGAAATCAAACTCTTCTGCTGAGTTTTGATTGGTTATCTTAACTGCATCCTGGTTTATTCCATCATTATGCGAGACTGCATAGTCCTGTACAGTAATATTATCATCAACCTCTATATCCACACTCTTTCTAAGAACAGGAAGAGCTGTAAATTTTACCTTCGCTTTTCCGCTATGATCCGTATACTTAGTGAAGTCACCTCCAACTTGTCTCACCCCGTCAACAAAGACGTCTCCAATACTTTTTACCGGATGATCGGCAAGCAGATACCAGTATTCTGATTGGACTTTCCCGAGATGGATACCTTTATCATGTGTCGTTGCCGTCGTCGCACTATAGCCTCTCGTACAACCGTTCAAAGTGTTTGAACTTATAGACCCAATCCTGATCTGTTCATCCTCGACTTGTATCACATCGAGAGCTGCAAGGCCTGTGGCATCAGTAATGTCAAAAGAGGTTGTTCCCTCTGCAATATCCTCGGCTAGAGTAGTTACCCAGCCTGCGTCAATGGCCAGCGCCTGGAGATTTTCCACAGCCCCATAAACTATCGGTATCACTTTGCCTATATCATCAGGATCTGCATTAGGCCAGTCCGTTGTATTGAGTTTATTTCCTATCGACTTATTGATCCCCACAGATTGATCGATAAGCTGCACGCTGCAAGTCAGCTCGTCGAGCGTCTCAAAGTCAATAATATTACCGATCCAGAAGGTCTCAGGGAAAACGCCCGATCCTTCAAAACCAAGAAACCATAAGAAAAGCTCACAGTCTGTTTTTTCCACATCATTAGAAACGTCCCATAATATATCATCTATGGAGGGGGTCGCAGCGGGGTCAATAACAAAATCAAGGGACAGGTCAGAAACAAGAGGCGAGGCGAGCTCACTTGCAATATCCTCATCGATGGCCGACCATCTCTTTACCCACCCTTTTGTTGTGATGCCTCCTTCCCACCCGGAGACGCTAAAGACTCTGTCCGACAGATAAATAGTGCCGGTGGCGAAAGGGCATTTAAGTATCCATACAGGCGCGGCTCCGATCTTTTTATTTAACTCTGACGCAAAGGTGATTAAAGAAGCGTCAGTTTCGTCAGTTGCCTCTGCGTCGCCTTCATCGACAATAATTGATCTAAATCTAAGCGCTTCGATCTCATCGGTGGCCGTAACGTTATCAGCAACTTCCGAAAAGGCCGTTACAGCAACCTCATCGTCGGCAGTAACGTATCCCGGTATTGCCTCCAACGTCCAGTCAACAACCAATTTAGGGTAAGTAGCCGGGAAACCTATATCTACAAATTTCACCCATAGTTCGGTAATTGCAGATGAAACCCATGATGGTGTGCCGCCATCCAGATCCATTGCAAGATATGTCCCGAAGCGACTAAGGCCGGTTTTGGATATTGCCGCCAGACCGGCAGCGTTTAAAACAAAATCATTATAATCAAAATCATCGAAAGAAGAAAAAGGTATATCCGACGAATATCTGACAGCGCCAAGAGACTGATAGTCAGCGGCAACCAGCGCATCATCATCTGCAGGGGCCGCACCTACCAGCGCTAATCCAGCCTCTGCATCGCTAAGGCCCAGACTATTTTCTTTATAATCACCATATAGCGAGACCGTTGCCGAATTAATAGTTGCATCTGTATCCAGAATAGATGTGTCAAACAGGAAAACCCCCCTGTCTATACGGGTAAATTCATCCGAGGTTGTTCCGCCTTTAAGAGAGGCTATAGGTCCCCAGATATCAGTTACATTAGCAAGGGTCCCTGCATTAGAACGGAGGTCATTAAAAGATTCTCCTCCCGACGTCCTACCCACATATCCATCCACCGGCTCATTCGCGCCTGCTGCCGGATATACGGTAAGCGTATCAAAGCCGAAATTAAAGCGCAGCCGGGGGATGGGGGCAAAGCTAAACAGCCAGTCTATAAAGTGAAGAAGATACCAGAAGGGCTTCAGGCCTGAATAAAGGCGGTGGCCATACTTATCGAGATTTAGAAATTCAGTACGATAAACACCCTTCTCCTTGATCCATGTGACGCTGTCAGGCATGATCTCTTTGATCTGCTTGCCTCGCGGCACGCTTCCCGAAATCCCGAAGAAAAACCTGCCCGGCCACATATTAGCAACGAGGAGGAGAAGCTTCTCATGTTGTTTAAACCAGCGTTTATCAAAAACCATCAATCAATTACCAGTGTTTAGAGATTTTTGTAGGGGCGGGTCTTGTACCCGCCCAAAAGAAGGGCAACCACGAGGGATTGCCCCTACAATAGACCCGGTCTCCACGTAACAATGAGCGCATCCTCAGCGGCTTTAACGTATGGACCTATTAATGCCCTGGCATACATAGTTCCGCCACCGGCAGCGTTAAAAAGGCCCGTCTCTTCAATCGTCCCTGTGCCGTTCCCTGCGGCAAAAGTCACCTCTATCTCACCTTTCCCCGTGGAAGGGAACGATGGATCCGTATCCTGCTCCCTGGTTCCCACCTGTGTGCCTAAAACCGTATCTCCAGCGGCAGGAGCCGTGTCATCCGTCCCTATTCCGATGTAGTTGAATTTCGCAGGTTGGGCCCCGCCGCCGGCCGCACCAACTATCTGCTGTATGCCTACATTTTTACCGGTATCGACTACAAGGTTTTTATAAATGTCCCTAGCCAGCTCCTTACCATCCTTATCAATATGGATAACTGTAAGCTCACCTTTGGCCCTAACATTATTAAGCCCCTTAGTTCCCTTCATGCTTAATCCTCCTTTTTATGCGTAAGACGCTTTCAAATTCTTAAGTTCCCTGTCTATATGTCTGACCAGTTCTTTCGCCTGCTGCTCCGGCTCTTTCCCACCCACTACAGTTATGGGAATAGTTACCCCTCCAAAGTTAACCTGGGCTTTCCTGTTATTGCTCGCCACCTCGCTACGAGTGGAGATATCCTCGCCCTGGTGAACTTGAGCTATGCCGGTCTTGGAAACAAAACGGGTTCCCACGGCGAAACTACCGAAAGGGGCATTTGGATCTGCTGATTCGACACCTCCGGATACGACAGCAGCGGAAGCCCCTCCCCTTGCAGCTACCGGCCCGCCACCTGTAGTTGTTGTCTCTAACAAGATCGTTTTCGTGGTGACGGGAGGAATGGAGGCAAGCATTGATTCAACTTCCTTGATAGCCGACTTGGCTTTGCTATTATCCACATCCATGGTGAGATTTTTCATTAGGTCTTTAAGTTTATTGACCTCTCTTTCTGCCTCCTCCATAGCTGTTTTAAGTATTGCTTCCCGAGAGGCAGCGGCTTCTTTCTCCTGCACAACAGTATCCTGGATAGCTTTACTCCACTCCTCGTAGCGGATGCTTACCAGATTGAACACTTCAAGAGAGCTTACTATTTCGTCCGAACCTTCCTTTACCTCTTTCGGAAGCTCTGTCAGTTGCAGCCGGATTGCCCTAAATGCATTAACCTTGGCCTCTCCCTCCATCTGCATAGCGGCCGTAGCCGATGCGTCGAGGGCGTCAACCTGATTCCAAAACTGCTGAAATTCATCAAGGGCAGGTGCGGGGTTAAATGTCTCACTGATAGATTTGAAAATATCAGTCCCCTCCCTCTTAGTCTCTTTCTCTAAGCCCTCCCATTTTAATCTCTCCTGAGCAGCTTCTTTATGCTCCTTTCCCAACAGAGAGTAATAGCCCTTCCAGTCTTTGACCTCTTCACTTAGAACGTTTTTTAAAAATTTTTGGTGTTCTTTAAGAGCCTTCTTTGATGCATCGACTGCGCCATCACCACCTTTAGATTTTCTAGTGATAGTCTCAGTTGCCTTGGCTACATCCTGTGCGGAAAGAAGTAAAGACCCAAAACTATCCTTAGACTCTTTCCATAAGTCTTTCGATGCTTTAGCGGCATCATCTGCTTTTTTCTTCCAATGTTCATACGCGCCACTTGAAAGACGCACCGCATCGGTAAGGCCTCCGAATCCAGAGAGAACCCTAAAAAGGCTAGAGGATACCTGTTCCGCTCCTGCTGAAATTAAATTGAGAGTACCCCAGACCAGCATTAACCCCTTAGTGACAAGAGCACTTGCCTGTAGTTTCATATTTGTGAATGCAGCTGTCATCTTCTGCATCCTTTCAAGATTAGTTAGAAGAGACAGATCGTGCCGGTCTAATGCTTCGATTCCCGCCTCGATCGTGGCGTTAAGTATGGCAGTCTTCTTCTCCTGATCTGACAACTGTTCTACTGTTTTATTGACGCTGTCTGCATATGCCTCGTATGCCGGGCCGAGTTTTACAACTAGTCCAAGGTTGTCGAGTATGAGGGGGCTGCCACGGCCGATACCTATTGCAATATCATTAAAGGCCGAGGTGGCTGTAGTTCCCATGTCCCGCGCCTTTGCCCTTGCTATCTCCATAAGACTAGCAAGCTTTTCTATAGGTATCCCTAGAGACATCGCCTTGTTAGCCGATTCTACAAGGCTCTTATCATCTATCAGACCTGCTGAAGCCTCGCGAATCCTTCCAAACTCTACCTCGGCATCACGCCCCATAGATTGTACCATCCCCCGGAAGGCCTGCCTTGACTGCTCAAATTGCGCTGCTTGCGCTGCAAGATCCCATGCCTTTCTTGCGGTTATCCATACACCGGCAATAGCGGCCGTCACGCCAACCCAATGAGCTTTAAAGTCGGAAGCGATAGACTTTAGATCTGCAAAGGCGCTCTTCCCTACAGACTTTACCTTATCAAAGGCCGAAGTCGCCGAGTCCTTCACAGCATTAAAAGCGCCCTTCGACTCATTTTTTCCCTTAACTATAATTACAACTTCAGCCATCTTCTTCCTTCAGCTCTAACTTCTTAATCCCTTCTTCAACAAAGGCGAGTAGTTCAATATCATCAATATCGGCGCCATACATCTTCAGTATCGTGCCGGGATCTACCAGACCACTAAGGCTGATAAGCTTTGCCCTGAGTTCCATAATCTCCCGCCCCCTCTCGCTAAGGGACGGGACCATGCAACCTTTTTCAGTTTCACATGCCGGGATCTCATCATCTGTTTCAATGGCCTCCCAGCAGTCCTCGCAAGACACACCCGGGAAGTCAATCTTTGCCCGGATGTGCTCTATTAGTTTTTTTCTACTTCTTCCTTTTCCTTTTCAGCAAAAAGCTGAAGGTCGGTACAGGCCTGATTGACAAAAGCAGAAAAAGAAGACCAGTTCAACATCAAAAACGCGATATTTTCCGGGGTGCAGGGATAAGACTTCTTCTTCATGGTGAAGCCTTTCCAGTCTTTAACCACTGCCTCTCCCAGTAGTTGATCTGCCAGTTCGTCATCCACCTTTTCAACCTTCTGGTGGCTGATAAAGGTGCTCCTTTTAGCCTTTTTAAGAAGCTTCTTAAGGTCTTGCCGGGAGATATAACTGATGAGTACCTCATCATCTCCAAAAGGAATCCACGCCTTAGGGGCTTCTTTTTCACTTAGCTGACTTAGATCCATTTATTTTCTCCTTGATTAATTATTTATTACGCCAGCGGATCAGTCGTCCGCTTGTTTATACCGGATATCCTTAAAGGGGTGGTAAACGCCATCCCTGTAGGGGCAACTTCACAGCCGTGGACCATCATATCGAGAGGCTCTTTTATGGCCCCCGTTTCATCTGCCGGATCGTCGTTGGTGATCTGCACGTTCGGCAATTCGATCTTAAACTCCCTGTTGTAAGGAGTCTCAATCTGGGATCCCGTAAAGGTTATATCGATCTTCTTGTACTGATTATTATCGAGATCCTCCAACAAGGTCTTGCTCGAATGCCTGGGAAAGTTAAGCTTCAGTGTTATCTCGGGCTGATCTTCCGTGCAGGGCTCATCTATCAGATCGTTATTTTGCGAGCTCTTGTACTCTCCCGTATGCTCACCCTTTACGGCCCGCTTCGCCATCAGCTCAAATGATGAGGGATAAATCACATCTCCCCCCCCGAGAGCTGCACCTTCCTGGTTATTCATCCTGAAAACGGCATGAGAATAAAGCAACCGCTTCGACCTTTCGAAGAAAGTAACATTGTTGAAGGTGGCCAGCGTATTAACGGCAGAATCGGTTATCTTGTTGACGCTGTCCGTGTGGAGAATAAGCTGCACAGGCAGGCCCGTTTCTCCCTTGATGGTAATACCGCTGATTTTGATACTGGTATGTTCCTCAATATAGGTCTTCATCTTCTTGATATATGTCCCGAACAGACCGTCTATATGCTCAGCCCAGTCATAGACATAGGCATATGCCGCCGTTGCTGCCTGTTGTGCCGGCGCACCCGCTATACCCATAGGGATAGCTAGCTGCCTGTCCAGTCCGTCATATCTCAAATAGCAGGGAATATCTCCGTTGACCTCGATAGGACCCGGATCGGCTTCCTTGCTGTAAGGGATCCCGAGAGAATCGTCTTTTTCAAAGTTTGTGGTCTTTTTAACCGATGTCGGCAAAACAAGCATCCCGTCGTCAGCTCCCGCCTCCTCTGCCGTATTCCATGTTGCCGCCTTCAGCAGGGCACTCTCTATCTCAACTCCTGATACACCGTCAGCCATTTGATGAATCCTCCTTTATTTTTTCTTCCGGAGGGGCCGCTGCCACCTCCCCTGGTTTACTTAATGAGGCGATATACTTCTCAATCACCTTCTTATTTTCTTTGCCTTTAGGCTTGAAGATCTTGTCACCGAAACGGCGCACATCGATCTCATACTCCTTCCCCTCCTCCAGCTTTCCTAATACAGGGTGAGTCGTGCCCCCGATAAGGGCGATTACTTTGACTTTTATCATGAAGCCTCCTTAATAATTCGTATCAAAATTAGTCACAAAATCAATGCCGTAAGCCGCCCACTCCTTCGATGTAAATACCAGGTATTTTCTCGTGGGCGCCAGCCTTTCTATATCGAGGCCGAAGGTCTTATTTGTCAATACCTCCATACCCTTTTTTAAAAATTTATAGATACCCTTTTTAGTATCCTTCCGCACCTTCTCATCACCCCTGAAATTCTTGGAAGCAAAAAAGACGGCAAAGGTAGCTTTTTCATTAAAGGTCTGGCCGTCTACCCATGTCTCAACACTATTTCTGTAAATAATGAAGGCGGCAGGAAATTGGAATGTCATTTTTTTAAGATCATTCTCTTCCAGTTCGCCGGCATAATTCTTTACCGTCTTCAGGTCGGGCATCTCTCGCCTGACTGCGTTAATTATCGCGTCTTCTACTGTTTCAAAATCTAATTCAGAGTCTGAGTCCATTAAGCAACCTGTTTATCCTCTCGTTTATGATTGCAGCCATTTGAGGTTCCACCTCTTCTACGGCATCCTTCTCGAAAGGCCTGGCGCCATACTTTGACGATGAACCCTTCCCTTCGGAGATCTGTGATGCATAACGGGCGGAATCATATAATATCGCTTCAAGTGGACCCGCCGTAAATACAAGTCCCCTCGAGGTTTTACTCTTGCCCGGTTTAACAGTGTTCACCAGCCTGAGCAGATTACCTGTAACTCTCGGTATGGGGTCGCTGCCTGCCAGTTCCGGCTTTAGTGCCACGGTACGCTGCCTTCCCGACTTTTTCGCCCTTACCGTCCTGACTCCTCTTCTCGGCCCCTGCAGTCGCCTGATCGCCGCTGCATGGACCCTGTCTATAATATCCCCCAGCCCGTCTTGTATGGCTGACGGAAGTAGCTCTTCCAGCGAATCAAGACCCTTAATAAGGACCTCGTCTCCGTCTATGACTACATTAAAACCTATCATGACCCTGTTGTAGGCTCATTATAAAAATGTGATGACTTTACGGCGCCAAAAGAAATGTCTGAGGCAGTTTCTTCATCATCTTCCGTTACAGGCAGAGGCATTTTGCCATCCCGTATATCACGCAAAGTCCTGACTGCGTCTCTATAACTTACGAGTCTGGTCTCGGGGATCTCCTCTACCCGACGCTTATATAAATAATAGATCGAGATATCTACAGATAGCCCTCTGATAATAGCAGGGATAGGGACTGCCAGTGGCGTAGTGTAACGGTTGACCAGATATGCATCAATCTCACCGTCGGCCTTGTCAATCGCCTCAACAACAAAAGGGGAATGTATCTCATCCTCTTGCTCATCATCGGTAAGCTCCTTAATCGTCTCTTCCGGAAGAGCCTTTATCATATCCGCTTCAGTGCTATATGCCATGACTACCTTGGTTTAATTGCCGGGGCGGTTTTTCCCCCGCCCCGGTAATTAAATATTAATTATTAACTATCAATTGTTAATTAGACGAATGCACCTTAACCAGAACGCCCGGTCTCTGGCAAAGAGGAAGAGGATTACTCTGCGTATGCAGATCATAACCCCTTCTATGTTTCCTTTCAGCCACTTTCGCATAATAGAGCAGACCCATCGTATTGACGGTCTCATTAAAGTCGGCAGCGGCAGCAGCTGTCTTAAAGGTATCCATAGTACCCTCAGGATAGGCATGCCCCTCTCCGTCCGCAATGAATCTCCTCGCAGTCCCTTCCGCATCGCTTGCGACTCCACGATATTCCTCGAAGGTGATGCCGCCAAACTTAAAGCCCCCACGGAGGTCCTTAGATAGGTCCTGGTTCTGGTTTTCGAAATAGGTAAAGGCCTTCTCCACCTTGGCATGCTTCGTAAACGCATCAAAGAACTCCGGGGAGACAAGACAACGAACTCCCGTACTTACCTCGCCAAGAAGGTTATCCTCTATATGCCTTGCCACCTCCAGGCATTTCCCGCGGACATCGGTGGCGGCCGTGCCGAGTTTGAAATCGATAGTTTTTGCCGTGATATCAAACTCTGTATAGAGGTTATAGAGCTCACTTCCGTCGGCATCGAGGATGATGCCCTTGAGTGCTCCCATCCTGAGGTGCTCCAGGGTGATGGCATGCTTGTTCTTCATCGCCTGCAGTTTATCATTCATCTCATTGGTCACCGTCTGGAGCGTGTCTTCAGTCCCGAAAGACCTGACGCCGTCCACGTCCGAGGCCAGGACGATATCGTCATGGGGGATATGCGGAACGACAAAGGAGCGCAGTTTCCTCTTCCCCGACTTCCCGGCCGTACCGGGAGAACCTACGGGCTGCGTCTGGAGCAGAGTAAGGACGCCGTTCTTTTCTTCCACATAGATGGCCCTCGTCTTGACTCCCTTTACAGGGAAGAGCCCCATCTGTTCGAGCCTGCCGTAATTGTTGGGCAGGATGTTTATGGCCGCCGTGAGAGACGCCAGGTTAAAAGCCGGATCTTTGGCTAAATTAAACATACTCATGATTTTTTATACCCCCGTTCTTGTTATTATTCCCGCTCTCTCCAATTCAGCAAGAGCAGTACTTTTTTGTGGATCCGTAATACCTGCAGGCCATACGAGACCCGTATCTTTTGCTATGGCCTCCCTGAGAATGGCTACGCCATCCACATCGGCGGCAGTCGCATCGGTATCGCTCGCCATAAAACCAACTGCAAGCTCCGACCCGTCCGTCCCTGCCGGTGCCAGTTGCGTCACCTTGTAGCCCGGCGCCACATTAATGACAAAGACATCGGCCACATCGAAGTCCTCTGCGCCGTCGGCAATAGCAAACTTAATCTGGTTGGCAAAGGTATCACCCACGGCAACCTGACCAAGACTATTCCCCTGGGGATCCAGTATCTCGAAGAGACCGCCGTCTCCGACTTCCTCAATGCAGACAACTTTATAATCGCCCACCTGTACCCCGGCCAGTGCCGGCGTCGTTGCATCAAGCGTCATAACGCCATCACCTGTGCCCGTATAGTCTTGCGACACTGCACCCGTATGGAGCTTACCCACAACCATACCTATTGTGAGGACCTGCCCTGTGATGACCGTAACCTTTTCACGGGAATAACGTATATCTTCCTCGTTAAGTATTACGTCACTAGGGTAGTTCCCCTCTTCATATTCTGCCATTTTAAAACCTCCGTATTAATTCATAATTGTTATTTGATAATTGATAATTATTAACTATCAATTATCAATTGTTACTTATTACTTCTTTGCTGCCTCCGCCCTTTTCTGAGCATCCTTAAGCAGCGGACTTTCCTCTCCCTGAGAGCCATGGTCCTTATCGTCCTGGTCCTTGCTCTTGAGGGTGAATTCCTGAGGGAATTCCTTACGCGCAACGGCCTCAAATTTATCCCTGTGAGACTTGAGTCTCTCTATGGGCCAGGTGCCGAGGAATTCAGCCTCCTTCTTCTGCTTTTCACCATCAGGCTCGACCTCTCCGATAAGTGACCCGAACCTCAAGGCATCCTCGATAAGGGATTTACGATATCCCGCCCCGTCATCCGCCTGGGCCTTCAACGTCTTGACACTCTCAATAGTAGCGTCATCACCGATGATGGCAATAATCGGCTCAAGGGTTTTATTTCTGGCAACGATCTCTCTTACCTTTTTTGCAACTACACTCTCGCTCGCATCGTCATCGAGACTGAGAGCGCCTTTTAATCCTTTTAACATGAGTTCCTCCTGTTTTTGTTGTTTTATATGAACACCTCCGTTTAAGTCGGAGATGGGTAATTCCTTGTCTTTTGCCGCCTTCTGGGACGTAGCGCCATTTTGCCCCCCGAGCCATACAAGAGAGCCCTCCTCCGCCTCTCCTGGCCCAAAATATTCGTAATAGAGCGTAAGTCCATCCTCTTTTATAGGGTTAAGATCGGAGGCATTGAACCTGATAGAGACATGGCGATATATCCCCGCATCGATGTTGTCTATCATGCTCTTGTTTTCTTCCGACTTAAGCATGTAGTTCCAGGCAAAGAGTACCTTTACCATTGCCTGCCCAGGCGGAAGCCTGACATCTTCACCAGTGAGCTCTTTGAATTTTTCAGGAGTTATGGTTTCTGTTTCAGCATCAAACCATAAACCTATGGGAAGAAAGTTTCTTCCGTCATGAGCAAAGAGGAAGCTCTTTCCTGGGAGGGTATTAACAAAGTCCGTAAGCATAGACTCAGGGAACCTCTCCCTATCTCTATCGATAGTGTCATGGGCCAATAGGAATTTTCGGACATAAAGATCTTCGGCCTTTTGAGTTTTCGGAGCAAACTTATTTATCTTCTCCAGCATCTCCGGCGTGATTTCCACACCTGACTTTGTCGCTTTTTGAAAAAAACCCTTAGTGTAAGAACTCATCTCATCTCCTTGTTTTCTTTTTTAGTAAATCCATGGGCAAGTATAAGCCGCCTATATTTTTCAGACCTGACCCTTCCCGTCTTTATACATGATGCCATATGAAGAAAGGCCTCCCCCGGTTTCCCCTTCCCGTCATCAAGGAAATAACAATGTCCTGTCGGAAAGTCATAGCTGTTATTGAAGTCATCGCAATCTATGGCATAGACATTGTCCGGAACCTTACTCATATCTTCAGGCCCGGTCATGCCCAGCCTTCTCGATACTATCTTGTTCTTCAGGTTCGTAATCTTACTTGCCGGCATGGCCATATCGTCGGAGGCATAATAGCTCACCACGTTCCTTGCCGACAAAGGTATATGCTCACCAGCCTTCCCCTTTTCAAGCGTCTCATTCACCACATCAGCTGCCATCATAAAGATATTCCTGAACAACATCGGCACGCCGTTAGCTAAATGATACCTGTCCCAGTCAAACAATGTCCTCCTCAGGACGCGGTTCCCCATCGAGTGGGCCAATATATTGACCCTCTTGAAACATTGCTCATCTTCAGTATTCGCCCCCCTCCATGCTATAAACTTCTGCAGGAGCCTCGCAAAGGAGAAAGCGCTGGCGTCGGCAGCCTGTTGATCATCCCAATAATCCTTGATCGCTCCCAGGTCGTTGTCACATGGCCAGATAATAGGCACGACAAGTGCCAGGCCCGGTTCAAACTTATCGAGCATGGCCTGGAGTTTTTTAGCCCGGGGGAAGATGTCCGGCTCCGGGAGGTTTGAATAACCGTGTATATAGAAAAGTATCTGCTTATACTCTGATTCCTTCATCTGTCCCATAAAGCAGGCAGAGTCAATCATTTTATGTCCCTTCTCGCCGGCTTCACAAAACAGGACACTATTCCCGGGGGCATTATTATCTAAATGAAAAGAAAATCCATGAAGACCTTTAACCATTTCTCTATTTGTAATAAAGAGCATCTTTACTTCTCCTTATGTTTGAAGTTTTTCTAACTCTTTATATTTATCATCAAGTTCCTTGCGCCACTTCTTACAGTTAATCTTCCTGCGTTCAGACTGATCAGCAGCCTTCTCTTCATCAGAGCAGGCCACATCCTGTTTCTCCAGCCACTCAATACGCCTCTCGGTGTTTGTTGCTACAACCATGTTTTCTACTACCATAACCATACTCTCTATCTGATCAGCTCTTTCATTGGTAGCGAAGTGGCTGTATGCAGCCATGCCTCTTTCTACAGAGCCTGTCAGCAACAAGCCGAAGAAGGAAAGTATTGTTATTCTTTTCTGCCATACGCTCATAGTCTCCCACTTATCCTTTGCCTTTCCCATCCTACTTTACCTCTTTAAAATCAAAATGAAAGTTAAACATAATCATCTTTTCTATCTCTCTGATAGAATCAAGAGAACGGTACTCTTCCCTATATAAAACAGATAGCACATCACTGAGCTTTATCCTGATCTCTCCCTCGGTTATGTAGTCCGATGAATCCCTCATGTTGGGCTGGTAAAAATAAACACCTGAGATCCAGGCATCACCATATTTAATCCTATGAGAATAACGACCATCACCTTCTTCAGCATCAGCTCTGTAGTGGTACAATATCCCGGTGCTTAGAGATAGTTTTCTCTCCTCGCTCTTCATGATATAATACTTAGGGCCAAACCCTACGAAATTTTCAAACCTGACGCCCATCATTTTGTTGTAGCCAACTCTCTCGTCGAACCATAGGCTTACCCTCTCGGTAATAATTGGATCGTAACCAATGGAAACCTCGCCATTATCAGTACTTACTATGCCATCGGTTTTGCCGTAATTGTATTCAGCACGAAAGTCGAATGGCCCTGACTGGTCAGAGATCTCGGCAGACATGGTGTTACTTTCAACACTACTCGAGGAAGATGAATATGATATCCCTATGTCTCCGGCACTGGACAGCGCTGGTGATAACATGAGCGTTATTAATAGGAATATACTCTTCATTACGAGTCCCCAATCCTTATTATCGTTATATCCATATGATCTTTAATAAAGTGAGTATCGGGAGTATCTGTCATAAACCCTAAGCTTATCGTATCACCAGCTACTAAATCCATTTCGTGGTGTGATGGGAAAGGTATGCTATTAACTCGATCTCTAATTCTCATCGCATCTATTTCTGCTGAATCGGCATTAAGCCCGGCACCAGTGTGATAGTATTGAATTTTCACTATACCACCACTTACGAAGTCATTGGCATTAGGAGGAAATTCGTATTGAGTAGTTTGACGTCTAAAAAAGTCAGTTCCGGCAGCATCAGGGACATCGGAAGAAAACTCTTTCCCTGTTGAATCTCTTAGGTTTACCCACGCTGGTATATCGTAGTTCCACGATCTAATTTTAATAGTGTGTCCGCCATCGTACAAGCTATTATATATGGTTAGTAAATAAGGGATGTCCACATTGTACTGTGTCTCCAATATAAAATCAGGATCACTCCCTCCCACCGCTTCGTTTATCTTAATTACGTCGGTGTCTGGATTTTGTATCCATTCTAGTGAAGAATAAGTATCCCAAGCAGTACCGCTACCACCTGAAACTGTGAGGCTAAGAGAGATAGGTGGCCTTTCCGGCCCTACTGTCATCTCTCTACTGAAACTGTCATCGACTGATAAATTTTTAAAGATGCCTTGCGAGATCAAAGACCCTGCATTGGCCCTCAGGCTATTATCTACCAGAACAATATACTTACCATCACATCCAGTTAAACAAGAAAACGTGCCGTTCGAGAGGTTTGCTGAGATATTTCCAAATGTATTTTTATCGCTCCATGTTGTATTCGTATACCATATATCCTCGGTACTCATGTTCTGATATGTCCCAGGGTTCGAACTGTAATGAAGATTACCACCCTGGGCTGGTGCATAGATGTACCCTTCAACGGTAAGGTCCCCCGTTATAGTGTCACCTACGGTCTTAACATACTGAGGATGATCATCATCTGACAAGCCTAGCAAGTTCCCGTGGTCAGTTGGTTGTGAACCTTTAAACTCAGTCTCGAAAGCACTCTCAACGGTAGTGAAAGCTGCTTCTGAGCTCTTAATAATAATCTTTCCGATAATGAAAGCATGTTCATTGAATTGAGAAGGCAGATTATCAACAACCGCAGCATCCTGAGCCTCGCTTAGCGTGTAATCGCCTTGACCATACACGACTTCAACGTGTCCATCTGTTTCCATGTAGACCCAATGCACGCCGTATCTTGGACCAGATAAACTAACAAGACCATCACCATCATTATAGTTACTGTTGTCTATCTGAGAAACATTTGATAGGGTTGTCCAGTTCGTAAAACTATCTATCTGATACCACACCTTGTCAAATGTTTGAATGGAAGTCGAACTATCGAAAGCTACCGTCTGAAAATTAGTAAGACCTTCCCACCAATCGCCTGCTGTAACAGATATGTTTCTAGTGCCTGTCTCTCCGATAATGCCACCACTTGCTTGCTCTATGTGTGCGGTAGCCTTAAATCTCCTTACTGTAAGGTCAGTGGCATTACCTACTGTATGCCTTTCCGCTTCGTTTATATGAAGCTCATTTCCACTACGACTAACTATTGCAATTTGAATGGCTGTATTAAAATCCGTCCTTTCAGAAGTGTCTACGGCTACTTGAGGGCTCCCGGCATTGTATTCAACATAGATATAGTTGGTAACATTATCAGTCAATGCCACATCCTCAGCTAAAGACCAGTCGAATAGCTTCAGGTCAGCAACATCACTATCTATTGCTCTTATCAGACCAGTACCAGCAGCTACATCTACCGTGCCATTCGCTAAATCGGTAATTCCCCCGCCAGAAATCCATCCAGCAGATTGAGTGACATTGATTGAGTCTTGAATGGAGGAGTACGTTGGTGAACCTATAATACTGTGATCATGGTTATCAGCATCGAAGGCATCCCCATTCTTAGCATTAGGATCATACATAGATTTTGCCATATCTGCGTGACCTACCCCTGTATGGATATCGAAAGCAGCCTCAAGGGTATTTAAGTCACTCGACACATTTGCAAGAACAGGCATTGCTATCGGGTCTATTTCCGAAACCGTCAAGCCCGATGTGGTGTATCCGGTAAAATCAACGGAAGTCGCCGAAACCCCGGGGCTGACAACGCCGTCCTGGATCTTCCATGCCGGGCCGTGTTCATCAAGGGACCAGGCAGGGGATACATAGAAAAGCAGAAATATAAGAATGCTAAGCCTTTTCATCTCGGTACACCTCCACAGGTAACGCTAACGTCCGGGTCTGTCCCTCCGGTAAGTGTCACCACATATGCCCGCAGATTAGCCATGTAACCATTGGGTATCAAGAAGGTAGCTATTCCTGCGGCCAGTTGTCCCGCACTCAATGTCTGCACCGCCATGCCTGTAGGGTCATACAGTAAACCTCCAAGGTTCCCCTCTATTCTCACCGTTACGGCAGACGGACCGCCCGTAATCGTTACCTGGCATGTCCAGTTCTCTATATATTCGTTAATCGGTACCGCTGTGCCGGCTCCCGTTGCCGCCTGGTTTTCCATCAGGACGAAGTCCCCCGCCATTGCCGGGACTACGCACCCCGCCAGAAACATTATTACCAGTACCCCTGTTATCATTACCTTTTTCATAGCTACTCCCTCTCCTGAATTCATTATTTTGTTTTGTTATCTTCCCGCCGCGCTCTGCCATATAAGACCCCCATTATTAATACTCAGCCTTCTGTGACTACCGGGCCGAGTGTACAATAACACCTGGGATGGGTATCCCTCACCGGCAGAGGCACGTCATTAATATCATAATCCCCTTCAAGGGGGAGACATATAGGGCAGGCGTCGAATGCGGCATAATAGTGCATCTTATCTACCCCTTCGGCCTTGAACTCGTCAATCTTCGCCGTCTCAGCCGCCATAGCCATCTCTGATCTGGCCAGTCGCTCCCAGTTATCGTTTGCATTATCAAATACCTTAGAAAGCACGTCGGCCACATGCCTTGAATTCGTGCCGGCCAGCATCTGCGCCTCCATCTCGGCTATGACTTTTGTCGTTATCTCCCGGGTAGTGCCTTTCTTTACGAGCGTGAAACCATCCTTAACGAGGCCTTCATATATTTTGCTATTGTTAATGATATTAAGTACTGGCTGATCCGTGCCAAGGCTTTCCGCCGCACGAAGGAGACCGAGGCTATAGGAACGACCATAATGCCAGTCCAATATTTCATCAGGATCGGTAGCAGGGTTCCAGCTCTGAGTAAAAACTGCTATGGCTGCATAGACCGCCGCCCGCTGCTCCTCGGTGAAAGTGAAGGGTTCAATGGCAGGAGGCTCTTCCTGTTTCCCCCGTGATACCTTTGCAGGATAAGAACCCCGCCCGATGGACTTGACAACGGTATCCGTCAATTTCAGGATATCAAAAATTCTATCCTGCAGTTTATCTGTTTCCTCGACGAGGTCGGCCTCATACTCCCTCTCCACCTCGTCAAGTTCGGGATAGGGAATACGGCGGGTATTCTCTTTGCATCTGTTAAGGAGTCCATCCTGTGTGTGCTTTTTGGGGCAGCCACAGGCCCCATGGGAAGAAGTACTGCCTTTTGCAGACTCTTTTAATATAATGCGGGCTTGGTGCCCCCTGTAACTCTTCCCGGAATAACTGCCCTGAGCCCCTTCAGCCCCTGGGCCATACTGGCTGTCATACATATCCGCCTGGGCATTAAGGAACCTGGCCTGGGCCTTGGCAACCATGTCTCTAAGATTTGGAGTCTCAAAAACAAAGCCCCAGTCTCCCGGCTTATCTATTGATGTTGTAATTGTCTTCCATTTGTGCCCTCTCATAGACAGGTAGGTCGAAAAGAGCCTGATAAACTCAGGATACATGGCAAGCTGCCGGATCTTTGCGTCCTGTAGCGCTGCTTCTATCTCCAGCGTTGCCATTCTTTCCGTAGTGGACCAGTAAAGCCCCAACATCCACGAAGGAAGGTTTGTTTTAGCGACAATCTGCTCCAGGACGTGCCTTAGAGGGATTTCAGATTCCAAGACCTGGTTATCCGCCCCGATGACTTTGATGTCGACCGTCGAATCCTTAGACCCTGCGGTTGTAAAGTCTCCGCTCCTTCCGCGCCGCTTGGCATCAATAACTGTGACAAAAGCCTCTTCCATTGCCACCCTTTGTGCTTGGTATTTGGTATCGTCGCCTCCTTTAGACGATGTATAATGCATATGATAAGAAGGATCACCGTACCTCTCGTAATTGCTCTTAATGCTGTTCTGGATAGTCATCAGTATCTGGGATACAAACTCCATAGAACGCATAATAGATACTCCGTAAGGGTCGGAGTTTTCATTATTTATTGAATTATAAAAAACATTGGACGGATTCAATTTAACCTCATTCCATCCATCGTAAGGAACCATGTATCCATAGGGCGCATTCAGTATTTTATCAACAAGTTGCGCGGGGTCTTTATATACTGGCCCATACATACCGACGTTAGAATACCTATACCAGGGCTCCGCCTTACCGGCTTTATTCCTGCGATATATAATCTGCTTACTGTCGGCCACACGCAGACCTGAGATATCCTTCAGGTCTTTAGTTGCCACAAATTCAGATATGGAAAAGCCCTGCTCAAAGGTCTCATTGCTGAAATTTTCAAGGAAGGCGTGGATCCCTTTTTGTGTGTCATTAACGGGAACGGCCAGGCAAAAATCCTCAAGCTCTTTCACAATGGCCGCATTATCTCCGATAATCTTAATTGTCCCGTTAAGAGAAATAAGACGACGAATAGCCGCATCGATGATGGGGATTCCTTCCCTCAGCGATTCATAAAACTCACCAGAAGACTTACGGAAGACATAATCATTAAAGACCTGAGTCATGGGCCCTTGCGGATTCACCGTCATTATCTGTGGTCTGGTGCCAAGGTTGGACGGTAAGCCACCCGATTCGAGTTTTGTTATAATGCCCATTAATTAACCTTCCTTATGCCGAGCCAGAAAAAGATAAGACCTGAAACAAGATAGGCCGCAGGTTTATATATTTGATAAGCGCCACAAGCAATCAAAGCTGTGCCTCCAAAAATAAAACAATCCCGTAATTCAATAAATGAAAAGACCTTTGTTACCGGTTGTAGAAAAAAGTTTTTAATTTTTATTAACAAATTCATTTTTCCTCTTATCTTCTCACACTGCTCCCGCAGGATATAAAATCTTCCTCAACCTCGTTAAATATCTGTGCCAGTTTTTGTG